>JANMFA010000144.1:0-2926 GCA_031377545.1 Hyphomicrobiales bacterium
CCGGCGACAGGCGGTATTCCACCGTCCGGTTCAGCCACTCCGTTCCGGTCGCCATGTCTGCCACACCGCCGTCCAGGACAACCACGCGCGCGCCAGCGGCCTTCGTGAGCGATGCGATACTCTCCGATCCGGCAAGACCGCGCAGCAGCCCCGACAGACGCCAGCGCCCTGCCGCCACGAGTTCAGCGGTTGAAAACGACAGGATCTCCCAGCCCTGCCCTGCGGCTTCGACCGCGATCAGGTTGGCGCCGTTCAATGCGCCCGTCTGGCCGACGGATTGAAGTGCGCCTTGCGACAGCATCACTTCGAAAACACTCGCCCGGTCAAACCGCCACAGCGGTCCCGGTGGCAGGACGGTCATTGTTTCACCCACGGTTGCCCGTGTCCCGATCCGTTGCACTGCCGTGAAGCTGCTTCCATCCTCGGAGCGCCACAGCGTGTAGGCTCCCGGCCACGGATCGGCAGCCACCGCAAGACGCTGCAGCACAGGCGTTCCCGCTGCTGCCACCGCGAGGTCCATCACGATGGCAAGCGGCGGTCCTGCGAATACAGGCCGCGGTTTGCTGCCTCGCCGCGATGGGCGCGGCGCACTGAGGTAGATCGCTGGTTCTATAGCCGCGGCTTCGACCGCCCGCACGGCACCATCCGTGATCCGCCTCAGCCGATACGGCTTGCCACCGACAGTCACGACGTCACCCGGCTCCATATCCATGCGGCTTGGCGGCAGCGCAAACGCGATGGTTTCGCGTGCCACGCGGGCTTCGTTGAGCATCACCTCGGCGCGATGCACGGCCTGCGGTCGCGAGAGCCCCGCCGCGATTTCAGCTGAGGCGATGCGCTCGCCGCTGCCGGACGGCTGAGCGACCCTGACAGCCGCTTGCCTGAAGTCGTTTTCGGGCTCGATGAAGCCGAGTGTCAAAGCCGTCGGCAACTCACTGTCCTGCGCCCGCAGTTGCAAGGGCCGGTCACTGCCCTCGCTCACCGCAAGATCATCCGCCGTGAATGATGCAACCGCCTTTGCGGAACGCCGCACAAAGCGCAGGGATCCGGAGCTGAACACCGCATCGAAGCCAAAGACGTCTGCCAATGGCTCGATCACCGCTCGGGCTGACATCGGGCGATCGATCACATAGCCCTCAACCATGCCATCCGCACCGATACGCGCAGGCACCGGGGCACCGAAGTCGCCCAGAACAGCGGCAAGAAGATCGTCCATCGGCGCCGCTTCCAGACGCCCGTTCAGCCAGTGTCCCGACGTGAAGTTCTCCGCATCCGCCCAGCGGTCGGCATGGTCCGGAAAGGCAGGAAACGGCCGCGCGTCCCATGTCCACAGATAGATGCGGGACAGATCCACCATGCGGCCGGAATAGAGCGTTGCCAGCGGATTGGCAGAAGGCTGGAACCCGGCCCGTGAGGAATCGAACCTGTCCAGCGCAGCTGTCAGCGCCCGCGCCTGAAGGAGATCATCGCGCATGCCGCGCGAGAAGGGTGGCAGGGCATTTTCGGAGGATTTGGGATCCGGAAACACATTGGGCGCGTTGGCACCCCGGTCCACGGCAGGACATCCCAGCTCCAGCAGCCATACAGGCTTTGATCCCGCCACCCAGGATGTGGGTGATCCCTGCTCAACCCCCGCGATGCGCGGGTAGTGCAGGTTCGACCACCATCCCGCAAGATCCTTGGCGCGGAAGACCCAGGGCTTGTTCGCACTGCCGTCAGTGATTGGAACTCGGATCTGCGCGATGCGGTCGGCATCGCTGGCATAATACCAGTCGTAGCTCTCGCCGGAGGTCTGGCGTTCCGCAAACATGGCGGGATCGTGCGGCCCGTCGTACCGCGCGAAATCAAGATGGCCTTGACCATCACGCCAGTCCGTCACAGGCGGATACCAGTCGATGGCAACCGCATCGATGTTGCTGTCGGACCACAGGGGATCGAGTGGAAAGCGCACATCCTGCCCGCCAGCCCGCGCCTCGGAGCCATACTCCGTCCAGTCCGCGCCATAGGTAATCTTTGTCGATGCGCCGACCAGCGCCCGCACCTCTGCCGCCAGCGACTTCAGCCCCTGCACCGCAGGATTGATCGCGCCAGTTGCCCTGACGCGCGTCAGGGCCAGCAGCTCGGATGCGATCACCACGGCATCAACACCACCCGCCGCCTTGCCCAGCGCCGCCGTGTGCAACACCAGCCGCCTGAGTGACCATTCCGCGGGTCCGCTGTAGCTGACCGTATCGACCCCAACCGCGAAATGCGACGCCAGGCAGGCGCCCATGAACGACTGCACCTGCGTGGCAGCCGCAGCCGTGCCTTCCACCGTTCCTGCCTGCCCAGGAGCCGGAGCGCAGGTGATGCGGCCACGCCAGGGATAGACCGGCTGGCTGGCCGCGCCGGTGTATGGGTCTGGCAGGGTATTGCCGGGTGGCACATCCATCATGATGAAGGGATACAGCGTTACCTTCAGGCCCCGCGCTTTCAGGTCGCGGATCGCCCGCAGCACCGAGCCATCCGATGGCGTGCCTCCGAATGCCGGTTTGCCGCCTGGTGCTGAAACCGTCCCGGCGCTTCCGCGCGTCACGCCAGCAACCGACCAGCTGTAGGGGTTACCATCGATCGACCCCGGTTCCGTCAACGGACGGATCGTGCAGTTGCCAACGCGCAGATCGTTGCCAAACCACGAGATCATGAGCGAAACATGCTCAAGGTTCGGGCATAGCGCCTGCAGCGCATCCACCGAGGCATGCCAGTCCGTCGCATGGGTGAGCTGCGTCCGGTTGGGCAGCGTGGAAGCGCCCAGGCCGCGCCGGACCGACAGCGCGCCCGGCTCATAGACATATTCGCCAGCGCCGGGAATGATGGAGATCGCACGGATGCGGTTGCACAGCCCATGCACCGGACGCACCACCTCGAAGGTGAACTGCGGCAGGCG
>JANMFA010000094.1:0-1913 GCA_031377545.1 Hyphomicrobiales bacterium
AGAAGGGGCTGGACACGCTCATCGAGGCGCTCGCTGCCCTGCCCGCCGATCTGCATTGGACCTGGACGCATATCGGCGGCGGCAGTCTGACCAAGCCGCTCATGGCGCAGGCGAAAAAACTTGGCATTGTCGAGCGCTGCCATTTCCTCGGTCCCCGCGCCCAGGAAGAGGTGATAGCGGCCTATTCCGCCAGCGATGTCTTTGTCCTGCCCTGCAGAATCGCCAGTGATGGCGACCGCGACGGCCTGCCGAACGTGCTCATGGAAGCAGCGAGCCAGGGATTGGCGCTGGTATCCACCCCGGTCTCCGGCGTGACGGAGCTGATCGAGGATGGCGTGACAGGCCGCATTGTGCCCCCGGACGATCCAGGAGCCCTGTCCGGGGTTTTGCTGCGCCTCGCCAACGATCCGGTGGAGCGGCACGGGTTGGCGCGCGCCGGATCGCGAAAGGTTTTCGCGCAGTTTGACCACCACAAGGCTATCGATGGCTTGATTGGCCTTTTCCCTGCCTCGCTTCGGGTCAAGCCCCGCGCCATCACTGACGTTGCAGCAGAATGACCACCCGGGCGCTCATCTATGTCCAGCACCTGCTCGGCATCGGGCATCTCGCACGCATCCAGCGCATCGCGGGATGCCTCGTCAAGGCGGGCGTGCACACTGTTGTTGTCATGGGTGGCTTGGAAACAGGGATACAAGCGCCGGAAGGCGTTGACCTTGTTCAGCTGATGCCTGTGAAGGTTGCGGTCGACAATATGTCAACCTTGCTGCACGCCGACGGCCGGTTGTTCACTGACGAGGACAGGCCGGCGCGGCGAGACCATCTGCTCGACACACTCCAAGCCGTCCAGCCCGATATCCTGATCATCGAAGCCTTTCCGTTCGGTCGCCGCCAGATGCGCTTCGAGCTGTTGCCGCTCCTTGAAAAGGCGAAGGCGCAGAAGGTGCCGGTCATTGCCTGCTCCATCCGTGACATCCTGCAGGAAAGCCGCAAACCCGGCAGACCGGAGGAAACGGTGGAGCTTCTGGAGCGATACTTCGATCTGGTGCTGGTCCATGGCGACGGCGAGGCCACCCCGCTGGCCATGACGTTTCCGTTGGCGGACCAGATCGAGGGAATGACCCGCTACACCGGCCTCGTCGGGCCGGACCGCCCGCGTATGATCAGCCGCGCGCATGCGGTCGTGGTCTCGGCGGGCGGCGGTAGTGTTGGCGCCAATCTTCTGGAAACGGCCGTCGCGGCTGCGCCATTGAGCGCCTTCCGGGATGAGCCATGGCTGGTGTTGTCCGGGCCGAACCTGCCTGACGTCGATTTCATCCGCCTCAAGGCAAAGGCCGAGGCAACATCGGGCAACATCACCTTGCTCCGCAGTGTTGCGGACCTCCCTTCCCATCTCGCCGGGGCGAAGGTCTCGATCTCGCAAGCCGGCTACAACACGGTGGCGGACATTCTTGTCGCCGGTTGTCCCGCCGTTCTGATACCCTTCGCTGCAGGAGGCGAGACAGAGCAAAGCCTGCGAGCCGGAGCCCTCTCCACGTCCGGGCGGGCAGTCTTCCTGCACGAGGAGGACTTGAATCCAGCCAAAATGGCCGCCGCGATAGATCGCGCCATCCTGCTGCCTGCTCCTCGAGTCGAACAGCTTGGTGGCGGCGAACGGACAGCGGCCTTGCTGCTGGACGCACTGACGCAAAAGACGTCCGTGAAAAGGCCAATTGCCGTTGATGCAACAATGATGTCTTCTTCCTCCGGAGACAGGTCATGACGGTCGACAACGGCACGGTTCGCAATCTTCTCGAAATCGAGAATCTCAGGATTGGCTTTCGTCTGTTTGGAACGACAAACGAAGTCGTCAAAGGCGTGAACCTCAGGGTGCCGCCGGGGAAGACCGTGGCGCTGGTGGGCGAGTCTGGCTCCGG
>JANMFA010000160.1:0-1847 GCA_031377545.1 Hyphomicrobiales bacterium
TCCGGCTTGATGATCAGGGGATCTGAATGAGGATAGCCTCGAGAGCCACCCAAGGCAAAGGTTGCCCCTCACACCACCTACACACGCAGCGGCGTGAGGTTGCCGATGCGGCCTACCATCACATCGCCCTTCGCCACGGAATTCACGCCCTCCGGCGTACCGGTCATGATGAGGTCACCGGGAGCCAGCGTGAAATACTGCGACAGGATGGCGATCTGTTCGGCCAGTGACCAGACCATGTCGGCAGTCTTCGCCTTCTGGCGCATGGTGTTGTTTACCGTCAGTTCGAGATCGGCATTCAGGATGTTGCCTGCCCTGGCGATCGTTGTCAGCGAACCGATGATGGCGGAATTGTCGCCTGACTTGCCGATCTCCCAGGGGCGCTGCAGCTTCTTGGCCTCGCCTTGCCGGTCCCGCCGCGTCATGTCGAGACCGACGCCGTAGCCGAAGACATGGGAGAGCGCGTCGCTCTCGCTGATGTCGCGGCCGCCCTTGCGGAGCGCGGCCACGAGTTCCAGCTCGTGATGATAATCCGACGTACCCGGTGGATAGGCGTGCCGGGCCAGCTTGCCATTCGTGATCGCCTGTACACCATCGCCGGGTTTCATGAAGAAGAACGGCGGCTCGCGGTCAGGATTTCCGCCCATCTCGCGGGCATGCGCCGCATAGTTGCGCCCAATGCAATAGACACGGCGGGCCGGAAACAGCTTGGCGGACCCGACAACGGGAATGCCAACAGGCGGCCTGGGTGCAAACACATAGGATGTCATCGTGAATACTCAGTTTTGATCTGTGGATTTATCGGCTCCATAACGGTGCATGTCGCATTCCTGGTCAAGTCGATTCTTTGCTGCGCTGCCGAAGGCGCTTGACGGCCCGAAGCATCGTGGTCAAAAGCCACGCACACCGTCCGGAAGCGAGCAATGAACGATATCACCCAGGTTGAAACCGATCTGATGGCCCGCGTGGCGGCTGCTGCCGACGAGGCGGGTCTTGAGGCGGTGCGCGTGGCAGCGCTGGGAAAGTCCGGCACCGTATCGGGCTTGCTGGCTTCGCTGGGCAAGATGCAGCCTGACGAGCGCAAGATCGCGGGCCAGAGCTTCAATGCGCTGCGGGATCGCGTGCAGCTGGCGCTGGCTGAACGCAAGGAAACACTGGGTGCCGCTGCACTCGACGCGCGGCTTTCGGCCGAAACGGTAGATGTCACATTGCCGATGCGTGACAGCGCGCTGGACATGGGCCGCATCCATCCGATCAGCCAGGTGATCGATGAATTGACGGCGATTTTTGCGGACCTCGGTTTTGCTGTTGCGGAAGGGCCGGACATCGAGAGCGATGATCTCAACTTCACCAAGCTGAATTTCCCCGAGGGGCATCCGGCGCGGGAGATGCACGACACGTTCTTCTTCCCGCCTGGCACCGACGGCAAACGCAAGCTGCTGCGCACGCACACCAGCCCAGTGCAGGTGCGCACCATGCTGGCGCAGAAGCCGCCGATCCGCGTGATCTGTCCGGGCCGCACCTACCGCTGCGACTGGGACCAGACGCATCTGCCGATGTTCCATCAGGTAGAAGGCCTCGTCATTGACAAGACGGCCAATCTCGCCCAGCTCAAGTGGGTGCTGCAGGAGTTCTGCAAGGCGTTCTTCGAGGTCCCCAACGTCGAGATGCGCTTCCGCCCGTCGTTCTTCCCCTTCACGGAACCCTCGGTGGAGGTCGATATCCAGTGCGACCGCTCGGGCCGCGAGATCAAGTTCGGACAGGGCACGGACTGGATGGAGATTCTGGGCTGCGGCATGGTACACCCTAACGTGCTGCGCAACTGCGGGCTCGATCCGGATGAATAC
>JANMFA010000179.1:0-2108 GCA_031377545.1 Hyphomicrobiales bacterium
CTCGGTCGCGGCCACGGAATCAGCGATGGCGATCCTGGATGATGCGCTGGCGGGCAGGCACTACATCGCGGCGGATCATCCCACGATCGGTGACATCGCCCTGCTCGCTCCCGTGTTCCGCTGGCACAATCTGCCCGTCGAACGCCAGAGCCGCCCGCATGTCGAGGCCTTCGCCGGAAGGATGCTGGCGCGACCGGGCTATGACAAGGCGTTGATCGCTCCGTTGAGCTGAGCGGCAAGGGCAATTGCCGGACAGGCCGGGCCGTGCTTCTGTCCGAAGACACGGGGAGAGACAGATGCGATTCACGATACCGGCGCTGATCATGGCCCTTGTCATGCCGGAAACGCTTCAAGCCGCGGACAAGCCGTGGGAAGGCGTGTTTGAGGGAACGCTCGGCACAGCCCGTATCCAGGTCCTGCTCGGACATCCCGATGGCAGCGGCGAGGACAGCCGCTACAGCTACGCCGGCAAGCCCTTCGATCTGGGCCTTGTTCTGGAGAAGGAAGGGCCGCGGCTCCAGTTTCTCGAAACAACGGTGGTAGGCGCAGAGTCAGGCGACCTCAAGGGCAAGGGCGCGCGCCTGGTCAGCGGCCGCTGGGACATCGCCGTCACGAAGGACGGAGCAACCGGAACCTGGGCTGACCGGGACGGCAAGAAAACCCTGCCGGTCTCGCTGACGCGCGTCGCGAAAAGCTCCAGCCGGACAAGTGACGTCTATGGCGAGGTCTGGGCCCGGCAGGTCGCCTTTGCGCCGCCGCAGCCGGGCAAGCCCTTCAATGGCGTCAGCGTCGGCATGGTGAAAGACCGTATTTTCGCCGTGAGCTTTCCCCGGCTGACCAGCCATTCCGATCCCGCCCGAGTGGAACGCATCAACACGATGCTCGAGGCCGAGCACCGCAAGGCGGTGGTCTCCTGGCGAGATTGCCTGTCTTATGTATCGCGGCAGAAGCCGGGTGAAGGAGCAGATCGCAAGAACATCTCCTCTGAAATCAACCTGCAAGTAACCTACGCCACGCCCACGGTGATGAGCCTGAGTGAGGCTGGTTCGATCTTCTGCGGCGGGGTGCATCCCAACAACTTCGTCCGATCGGTTAATTTCGATCTGCTGGCAGCCGAGCGGATCGGCACTGCGAACGAAGGCTCGGAAGGCACCGATCCCGTCCTCTCTGCGTCACAGCTGGGCCGCATTTTTGACCTGTCGACCAAGCCGAAGCTCGCCGCTTTCAACACCTTCTGGTGGAACCGCTGGCTCGCCAATGCCAAGCGCAAGGTGAAAGCAGACGACGGGTGTCTGGAAAGGTTCGATACGGAAAAGCCCGATGCCGACAGCACGGCCGACTTCCGCTTCGAGAAGCGTGGTCTTGCGGTCACGCATGCGGATTATCCGCATGCCATGAGCGTCTGCATCGTGATGGATTACAACCCGCATGTCATCCCTTGGTCGCAGCTGAAGCCGTACCTCAAGCCGGGGCAGAAGCTGTTGGTGGATGAGGTGAACTGACGCGCCTACAACAGCCCCAGACCGGCCAGCTCCCGCCGCAGCTCCTCGGGCATATCCGCCTTCGCGCCGAGGTTCGCCATGTCCGGCGGCGCGTCCTTCTCGTCGAGATAGCGCCAGCCCTGGAAGGGCTTCATCGGGCGTGGGCGCACGGCATGCACCACCGGTTCCAGCACGAGATGGCAACGGCTGATGCCTTCGGGATCGGTGAAGGGGCGAATTTCCAGGATAGTCTGGCGGCACTGGATCTGGCTCTTGATCACCCAGTAAAGCGAGCCTCCCTTGGGGTCCTCGCCGATGCGTCGGGGAAACATCCGCGTGGTGTGCTGCTGCTCATAGGGGCGACCGAGACGCTTGTAGAGCAGCCGCGTTTCCTCGATCCATTCCTCGAGGTCGGCAACGGAGGAGCAACCGACACACAGCTTGAGCAGGTTCAAGGGCATGAAAGCGTTGTAGTGCGGCAGGGCTGGAAGGCGAGCGAACTGCTGATGATATGCACAGGTTTTGGGGTGGTGTGAGCTTTCCTTCTCCCCCTGCGGGAGAAGGTGCCCGCCTCTTGGCGAGCCTCGAAGGACGCACAATGCCCCTGCCCACTAAAACCTGTGCATA
>JANMFA010000188.1:0-9132 GCA_031377545.1 Hyphomicrobiales bacterium
TCGAAGCACAGTTCGCCACTCTCGTGGTACTTGCTGGCATAAAGGTCTGAACCAATCATATGAATGGCAAGAATTAGCGCTTGTATTCCATCAATGCCATGTATTTTCTGCACTTTTTTACCACTAGGCCAAATAATTTCATAAGTACAAGACCAGTCTTGATTATTTTTGATTGGTGCAAATAAATGAACATGAATTTCCCTATGGGAATTATTGCTTGCATTTGCTTGCAGGCGGCGTTTAGCGATCATCATGGGGTACCTCAAAAAACTAGCAACGGGATTTGTCGTCCACTCCGACAGGCCTGCAGTCGTTCCATAGCCTGACTGTAACAACCCGGTGATGCTGTAGCCCTGCAACGAAGAAGGTCGATCTCATACTGTCGGTTGCAAAATGCCTCCGTACGCTTCGAGGCCATCGCTGACCTCCAATCACTTGAACCGGTTTCTTGTTCACCTCCCTCTCTGCTTGTCCATTGGCCGGCGTCCGGCTCCCCTCCTGGCACTCGTGGCTGATCGGGATCATACTTTCGGTCTGCCACCCGCATTTCGATTGAGAGAAGATCTCTCTTTGCCTGCATCAGCTGTCGGCGGATCACATTGATCAAATCTATTTCAGCGACCTGCATTCCATGCACTTCTCATCAAATAGTTATGCAACGCTATGGGACATATTTCCTATGTCAATCCCGCTTGGACTCGAAATCTGACAGTATCGCGCATACCGGTTTATCTATCCCCCATAACTCGCGGCGATCACCTCCGCTTTTCCCCGGATATGCGCCTTCATCACCGTCGCCAGTTTTTCGCCGTCCCGCGCACGCAGCAGCCGCACCATCTCGACATGCTCATCCATCGCTCGCTGCCACTGCGCATCCGTCTTGTGTGCGGTGTAGCGCATGCGCTGGATGCGGCTTGAGAGATTGGCGTAGATGCCTTTCAGCGTGCCGTTGCGCGCCGCCGCCATGATGCCTTCGTGGATCGCGCGGTTGAGCGTGAAATAGGCCTCCTCGTCCTGCCGCCGGAAGGCTTCCATCATGGCGCCCGTATCTTCCGCAATGGCATCGATTTCGTCGTCCTCTGCACGCTGGCAGGCAAGTTCGGCAGCAACGGCTTCCAGCCCTGCCACGACCTGCACCATTTCGTCGATCTCGGCAGCGGAAAGGGAGGCTACGCGCGCGCCCCGGTTCGGCAACAGTTCCACCAGTCCTTCTGACGAGAGGATCTTGATGGCCTCGCGCAGCGGTGTGCGCGAAGTGCCGAAGCGCTCGCACAGCTCAAGCTCGTTGACGCGCGACTTCGGTTCCAGTCCGCCTGACTGGATCAACTCACGCAGGCGGTCCGCCACTTCGTCATGGAGGTAGCGTCTGTGAATCCCATCGGTGGTCGAAATACGAGTCATGAGCATATCATAAGCTTCGCAAAGGCCCTGTCATCCCCACATGCTGGCGCCACACCGCCATTCCCCTGCCGCTTTTGTCCGGAACGGCATTCCGGTGCATGGTCAGGCCATGCGAATCACCTCATTTCTATTGATGCCGATGATCATGTCCTTCCGCTCACTGCTTCTCCTGCTCGTGCTGATCGCCAGTGTGCTGATCGTCCCCCGCCATGGCCTGGCGCAGGATGATCCCAAGGTGCTGCTTGATGGCTTTCGCTCGGCGATCACCGAACTTGAGAAGGAGATCGGGTCCAATCTCAACAACGACAAGGGTCTCGTCGCCGCGCGCGGCAAGCTTGAGCCGGTTCTGGATGCGTTGCGCAGTTTTGTGGGTGAGCAGACGCCCCGGCTTGAAGGCATCAAGGCGCGGCTGGAGCAGCTTGGTCCCAAGGCCGATGCCTCGAAGGGCCAGACCGACAATCCAGAAGTGGCGAGAGAGCGCGAGGGTCAGGAGAAAGCCCAACGTGACGTGGAAGCGTTGCTGGCACTTGCCCGGAACCATATTGTATCCGTCGATCAGCTGACCTCGAAGATTTCAGACCAGCGCCGGACACTGCTGACAAAAGCGCTGCTGGAGCGCACCTCGAGCATTGTCAGTCCTTTCCTCTGGATGGACGTAGCGCGGGCTTTGCCTGCGGAGCTGCGTTCAGCCCAGTACCTGCTGTCGCAATGGATCGACCACCTGAAGGGACAGCTTGATGCCGCCCGCCTCGGTATTCTTGCGGGTGCAGCGCTTCTGCTGATCATCGTGATCATCCCCGGCCATCGCTCACTCCGGCGTTTCGAGGGACGGCCGGTGATCGAGGTGCCGGCGGGCCAGGCGGAAGCGCCCCGGCCGCCCCGGCTGAAGCGTGCTTTGGCAGCTTTGCGCGTAACACTCATCTGGGCCATCGTGCCCGTTATCGTCAGCACGGGGTTCTACAACCTCTTCGACGTGCTTGGCCTGCTCACCGATCGCACCGAAAACATCGTGCGCTCGCTGCTGTTCGGCATTGCCTTCGTGGCCTTTGCGCATGGTCTGGCCGACGGCCTGCTTGGCCCGGATGACCCCCAATGGCGCCTGATCGATGTGGACGACCGAACGGCCTCGAAGATCACCAGCCTTGCACGGGTTTTCACGGCCATCATCGTGGTGGGCAAGACGCTGGAGGCCGTGAATCAGGCGATCTATGCCGTGTTGCCCGTCACGGTTGCGACCAAAGCGATTTTTGCATTGCTTGGCGCATTGGCCATTCTCTACACGTTGCGTGGTCTGCGCCAACCCACGGACGACGCCGATACGGAACTGCCGACCTCCGTTGCATCCCAGATCGAGGGTAACGTCAGCGGTGTCCTGCGTCTGGGCGCCTTCATGACGGCGGCCGCTATCCTGTTGCCGGTGCTTTTCGGATTCGTCTCACTGGGTTCGTTCATGGCAGACCAGGTGATCTGGATTGTCATGGTTGGCGCGATCCTGACGATCCTCACAGCGCTCGTGGATGAGTACATTGGTCACGGCGTCTCACCGGACGGCCTCGTGGGCAAGCAGGTGATGGCGCAGGTCGGCCTGAGCAAAAGCTCGCTCAAGCAGATCAGCATCCTGTCAAACGGCTTCTTCCGTCTGGTGCTGTTCATCGCTGCAGCCATGTTTGTTCTGGCACCATGGGGCCTCGACGGCGGCGACACTGTCGGACCCTTGAGGGCCGCGCTTTTCGGCTTCTCCGTTGGAGGCGTCACGATCTCGCTTTCGACCATCATTCTTGCCATCGCGTTCTTCGCCGTTGGCTTCACCATCACCAAGGGCATCAAGCGGTGGCTGGAAAAGAGCTACCTGCCGCACACAAAGCTGGATATCGGCCTGCGCAATTCCATCGCGACAAGCGTCGGTTACATCGGCATCATCCTCGCGACCATGACTGCGGCATCGACCCTTGGCCTTTCGCTCGACAAGTTCACGATTGTCGCTGGTGCCCTTTCGGTCGGCATCGGCTTCGGCCTGCAATCCATCGTCAACAATTTCGTCTCCGGTCTGATCCTTTTGTGGGAACGGCCGATCCGCGTCGGAGACTGGATTGTCGTGGGTGATGAGCAGGGGATCGTGAAGAAGATCAATGTTCGCGCGACGCAGATCGAGACCTTTGACCGCGCCTCGCTGATCGTCCCCAACTCGGAATTCATCTCGGGACGCGTGAAGAACTGGATGCACAACGACCGCACGGCCCGTGTCGTGATCCCGATCGGCGTCGGCTACGGTTCCGATCCCGACAAGGTTCGCAAGATCCTGACCGACGTCGCCAAGGACAACAAAGAGGTGCTGAAAGATCCTGTTCCCAGGGTGTATTTTGTGCGTCTCGGCGATTCGAGCATGGATTTTGAACTGCGCTGCTTTGTGGATGTGGACTTCGTCCTGCCTGTGAAGAGCGAACTGATGTTCCAGATTCACAGGCAATTGTCGAAAGCCCGGATCGATATTCCGATGCCGCGCCGTCCACGTGAATTGCTGGAATTCGAGGATCTCGCCGGTCCTGATGAAGTTGCCCAAAAGTCGAACGCGAAAGGCGCCTGAGAATCATGCGCATGTACCCGCTTTGCCTGCTGCTTCCATTGCTTGCGGGTTGCGTTCAGACATCGCCAGTACCGACCAGCCCGCCGATAATCTATGCCAGCCTCGCGGAGTCAGGCGCTGTCTTGAACGCCGATGCGGCACGTGATCTCATCAACGCCTACCGGCGCACCCTGAATTTGCCGTTTGTTGCTCTGGACCCGATCCTGATGGCTGAAGCCAGCCGTCAGGCAGGGGCGATGGCTGCAGGCGGGGATGTGGCGCGTGGTGCACGAACAGATATCAGGCCGCGATTGGCAGCGGCCGGTCTCGGCCAGCGGCAGGCCCGGGAGAGTGTCTCTGCCGGGTACTTCACGATTTCGGATGCGTTTTCAGGCTGGCGCGGCTCGCCGGTTCACGATGCCACACTCAGGTTTGCGCCGGGAAGTCGGATGGGCATCGCCGCACAGCACCGGGAGGGATCCCGGCACAACATCTATTGGGCCCTGATCATCAGCGATTGAACCCCGTCAGGGCCTCGTGCCGACCGGTACAACTGGCGCTTCGCGCATGACCAGAATGGAGATGCGGCGGTTGGCCGCCATCGTCGGATCGTCCGGGAAAAGCGGATCGGTGTCGGCCTTGCCCAGCACTGCGAAGAAGCGGTCGTCCGGCACACCGCTTGCCGCCAGGATATCGCGAACCGCAAGTGCGCGCCCGGTTGAGAGGTCCCAGGCGGCCGAGCCCGGACGGGCGGCCGAGCGCTGCGATGAAGTGTGGCCCGTGACGCGCACCCGGTTCGACATGCGCCTCAGTGCCGGAGCAAGCGTCTCGAGCAGTTTACGGGTCCGCTCGTAGGGGTACTTGGACGCGTCCGCGAACATCGAGCGACCGTCCTGGTCGACGATCTGGATGTCGAGACCGTCTTTCGTCTCTTCAATCATCACATTCTTGGAAAGCTCCGCGATCTCGGGATTGTCCTGCAGGGCCTGCCTCAGCGAGACGGCGGCCAGCGCGAACTTCCGGTCGAACTGGACAATCTTCAGGCCATCGATCCGGTTGTCGAATGTCGTGGGGGCGGTGAAGTCGGACCCGAACTCGGTCGGCAGATTCTGGGCATTCTTCAGTTTCGGTTTGAAGGGAATGCCGTTCATTTCGACGATGCCGTCGAGACGGTTTTCCTTTTGCGTGCCGAAGGCTTCGCGCATGGAACCCGCAACGATCTGCATCTTCTCCTTGTTGGATGACGACATCGCGACGAGCATGACGAAGAAGCTCATCAGCAGCGCCATCAGATCGGCGAAGGTCACGAACCAGCCGTGGCCTCCCGCATGTCCCTTTTTGCGAGCCATTACGCCGCTGCCTCTTGCATTTCAGCACGCTGGTGCTCGGGCAGGTAGGCCAGCAACATCTCGCGCACAATGGCCGGGCTCTTGGCGTCGCGGATCTGCAGGATACCGTCGATGATCAGCGTGCGGGAGATTTCCTCCTCGTCCAGCTTGAGGTGCAGCTTGTCCGCGATCGGCAGGCATATCAGGTTGCCGACGAGCGCCCCGTAGAGCGTGGCAAGCAGGGCAACCGCCATGAAGGGCCCGAGTTTCGAGGGGTCTTCCATGTTGGCGAACATGTTCACCATGCCGATCAGCGTGCCGATCATGCCCCAGGCCGGGGCACAGTCTCCAACGGAGCGGTAGATCTTCTGGCCTTCGTCGAGATGGGTCAGGAACATGTCGCGATCCCGCTCCAGCGCGCCGCGGATGAACTCGGCGTCATAGCCGTCAGCGATGTACCGCACACCCTGCGCCAGGAAGGGATCATCGACCTTGATGTTTTCGAGTGCGATAGGGCCCGATTTACGAACAACCTCGGCAACTCGGGTGATTTCCTCGATCAGCTCGCGCGGATACATCTTGCGCATCTGAAACACGAACTTGATGCCCATCGGCACGCCATGGGCAATCGCCGAGAATGGAAAGCGGATCATGGTGACGGCGAGCGAGCCGCCGAAGATGACGATGGCCGCATGCTTGTCCCAGTACAGCAGGAAGTTGCCGCCATCGATCATCACAAGGGCGATCAGCGTGCCAAAGCCGGCCAAAAGACCTACGGCGGTTGCGATATCCATGAACGCCCTCCAGCACTCCGGTCGGCTGCATGAGGAGAATGGCCCCGCCCGGTACGCAAACGTAATCAGCCCCTGTCTTACCGCAGGGCTGTTAAAGAACCGTTAGGTGCATTTTTTGAGGGATTGTTGAGGCTGTCCGAGTGCTTCCCGTTGGGACGCTCTCATTTCTAACCCTTCATGCCGCCACTGGTCAGGCCGCCAACGACACGCTCCTGGAAGATGGCAATGAGAATGCAGATCGGCACGATGGCAACGATCAATGCGGCTGAAATGATCGGCCAGGGAAAGGAAAACTCGCCTTGATACAATGTGATGCCAACCGGCAGCGTCCTGCTCGCCACGCGCGGTGACAGCGTGAGTGCCAGAAGGAATTCGTCCCAGGAATTGACGAAAGCCAGAATGGCCGCCGTGAACACGCCAGGGGCCGTCAGAGGAATGACCACGTGCCAGAGCGCGCCGACGCGCGTGCAGCCATCGATCATCGCAGCGTTTTCCAGATCACGTGGGATATCCTGGAAGAATGAGATCAGCACCAGCGTGCAGACCGGCATGGACAGCACCGCATAGGGGAAGACAAGTGCCCACCAGGTGTTGAGCAACGAGAGGTCGCGCATGACGCTGAAAAGGGGCACCATCAACGAGATCAGCGGGAACATGGCAACCGCGAGCAGAGCGGACAGGATGAGATTGGGTGCGGGCAGCCGCAAGCGCACCAGCGCATAGGCAGCGAGAGCCGAAACCGTGACGCACAGCGCGGTTGACAGCACGGCCACCGCCAGCGAGTTCCACATGAAGGTCATGATGGGCTGGTCAACGAACACGCGTGTATAATTCCCAAGCGTCGGTGCGACAGGCCAGATCGTGATCGGCAGCCGCATCAACTCGCTCTCCGTCTTGAGCGACGTGAACAGGATCCAAAGCGCGGGGAAAAAGCCGTTCACGGCAACGATGGTGCCGGCCAGCAGTGTCATGTTTCGGGGAGAGGGGAACTTCATCCGTTTCTCCCGCCAGATGGATCGCGCCGTGTATGGCGCAGGTAGAAGCTGGTCAGCACGGCCGAGACAACGAACATCAGCACAGCCAGTGTTGATCCATAACCCAGATCAAGCGAGTCGATTGTTGTCTTGTGGATGTACATCGCGAGCGTTTCCGTCGCGGTCCCAGGTCCACCATTGGTCATGGCATGGGGAATATCAAAGGTCTGGATCGCGGTGATCGTGCGAAAAATCAGCGCCACGAAGATCGCAGGCCGCAGCATGGGCAACGTGATCTCCACGAACTGACGCCATCTGCTCGCGCCGTCCACCTCGGCCGCCTCGTAGAGCGACTTCGGGATTGTCTGCAGACCCGCCAGAAGCACAAGGGCAGCGAAGCTCGATGTTTTCCAGATGATGGCGATGCAGATCGCCAGAAATGCCGGTCCCTCCTGCGTCAACCAGTTGACGGGTGCCAGCCCCATCCAAAGGAAGGCGTTGTTCACCAGCCCCTGCTGATACTCGAAGAACCAGCGGAAGATCAGGCCGGCAAACACCAGCGGCAATGCCCATGGAATGAGAAGGCCGAGCCGCACAGGCCATTTCACCTTGAAAGGCTGGTTGGCCAGCAAGGCAAGGCCAAGCCCAACAATCACCGCACCAGGCACGGTGATGAGCACGAACAGAACGGTATGCCAGGTCGCCTCCCAGAAACGTTCGTCTCCCATGGCCTTGGCGTAGTTCTCGAACCCGATCCACGGCTTGGCAGTCCACGGCTCGGTCAGCTTGTTCTCGCTGAACGAACCGCGGATCAACGCCGCAATGGGATAGAGCACTGTCACCGCCAGAAGGATGGCCGCCGGGGCCAGCATGGCAAAGCCAAGCCGGCGTTCCGAGGATTCGAGCGGGGACAGACGCCGGGTCATGTCAGCGGAAAATCTGGCCCAGATCGCGCGTCATGTCGCCAAGTGCGGCATCTGCGGTTTTGGCACCTGCGAGGAACGCATTCATGTTGGTGCGCAACACCTCGGAGACCCGCGGATACGCTGGCGACACTGGGCGCGAGCGGGCGGATTGCACGACAGGCAGCGCATCCTTGAACCAGGGGTTTGCCTTGAGGACGTCTGCGTCAGTATAGACTTCTGCAAACACCGGAAGGTGAGACGCTGCAATCGCCTGAGCCTTGGCGACCTCTGGCGAGGACAGGTAGCGGATCAGCTTGTAGGCCTCCGTCTTGTTCTTGGAAAAGGCGGAAAGCGTCACCTGCCAGCCACCAATGCATGTCGCGGCCGCATTGGCCGTGAAGCCGGGCAATGGCACAACGCCCACCTTGCCCTTGACGGTGCTGTCGGCATCGCCCTCGGCCCGATTCCAGACATAACCCCAGGTCATGCCAAAGACGAGATTTCCGGCCTGAAAGTTCTGGCGGATACGGTCAGTCGGGATTTCGGCAAGATTGGGCGGCGTCACATTGGCAGTTTTCAGGTCTGCCCAGAGCTGGAAGGCCTTCTTCGCGGCATCCGTTCCAAGCGTCAGTTTGCCTGCACTGTCGGTCAGGTTGCCGCCTGCTCCCCACATTGGCACCAGATAGGTGCAGACCGTGCCTTCGATCGGCGCGCCAGCCGTCTGGAACCCCGAAAGGTTGGCATTGCCTTCCGCCTTCATGATTTTCTCGGCACCGGCCTTGAGCTCATCCCATGTCTTTGGCGGCTGGACACCATGCTTTTCGAGGAGATCCTTGCGGTAGTAGAGGAACTGCGCATCGGCGAAGTAAGGCAGTGCGATCACCTTGCCACCAACTATGTTGGCCTCGCGGTAGGCAGGCAGATACTTCGCCATGACGGCGTCTTTCTCGGCTCCGAGATAGCTGTCAAGCGGCTCCGCCCAGCCCGCAGCGGCATATTGCGCGGGTCGGATCACATCGATCAGGATCACGTCCAGAGCCGAATCCTTCGACGCCAGAACGGTGTTCAGATACTGCTGCTGCTGTTCGGAGGTTGCACCGCCCACTTCGACCTCGACCTTGATGCCGGGCGTGCGCTTCTCGTATTCGTCGACGATCTTGCGCATCA
>JANMFA010000206.1:0-3701 GCA_031377545.1 Hyphomicrobiales bacterium
CCTGTGGAACACGCTGTTTTTCGCCGTGGTGCAGGTGCCGATCATGATCGTGGTGGCGCTGATGACGGCGCTGGTGCTGAACCGCGACATCCGGGGCAGGGGCTTCTGGCGCGCGGTTTTCTTTTATCCCGTGATGTTGTCGCCCGTCGTGGTGGCGGTGATCTGGGACTGGATCTTGAAGCGTCGGGGAATTTTGAACGCGTTGCTGGATGATGCGACGAATGGCTGGAATTGGTTTGTGGGCAGCTGGCTGTTCCTGCCAGTGGTGGCATTCCTTCTTTTCCTGATCATGCGTCCACTGCTCGCATCAGTGGTTCGTAAGGCCGACATGCAGGTTTCGCCTCCCCTGATCCTTGGTGTGGCTGCCGGACTGGGCGTACTGCTCGCGGCGACTGTGCTGACGCCTCAGTCACTGACCCTGGCCGACTACCGCCCGATCAACTGGCTTATCGATGCCCGTTCCGGCTGGCCGATGTTCTGGGTGATCTTCGTTTACACCTGGGGGCATCTGGGCTTCTACATGCTGATCCTGTTGGCCGGCCTGCAGGCGATCCCCAAGGATCTGTACGAGGCCGCCGAGATGGACGGCACGCCCAAGTCCCGCGCCTTCTGGCGCATCACACTGCCCCTTCTGATGCCGACGATGATCGTGGTGCTGGTGCTCTCGCTCATCCGCGCCTTCCAGGTCTTCGATGAGGTGTATGTGCTGACCGGCGGCGGACCGGGCCAGGCAACCAAAATGATCATCCAGCACATCTACGAAAGCGCCTTCATCGGGGATGCCAAGCGCTACGGCATTGCGGCGGCGTCCTCCGTGCTGGTGGCAGGACTGTTGCTGATCCTGACGCTGGGGCAACTCGCGGCAACAAAAAAGAAGGCAGGCGGATGATCACCACAACCGACGTCTCGGGTTTTCTCGGTCGCAAGCGCGGTCGCGACGGCCTGCACTGGACCGATTGGCTGTCGTACACCTATCTCGCCGTTGGCGTGATGCTGGTGCTGTTGCCCATCTTCTGGATGTTCATGTCGTCCATCAAATCGCCACGCTCGCTGGTCGAAAATGATCCACGCCTTCTGCCCTATGAACAGGTGACGACACCATCAGCCGATGGCCAGCGGCAGCTCAATGTTTTTGTCCTGACAAGGCCCGATGGCAGCAAGGCGGATGTCGCGTTTGTTGGGCCGAGAGGCGCAAATGCCAATGTCTATGATCTCGCCAAGCCAGGCGAGGTCTTCGAGGTGCCGCGCACGGCACTCGTACGCAAGGACATCGTCAGCCCGCGCTGGGAAAACTACACCGATCCCACGATCGGCTCGACGCAATCGCGCACGTTCAACTTCCTGCGCTACTTCTGGAACTCGACATTCGTGACCGTTGTCGCGACCCTCCTGACCCTTGTGGTCAATGCGATGGCGGCTTTCGCCCTGTCCAAGTACAAGTTCAAGGGCCGTGATGCGATGGTGCTGATCATCGTATCGACGCTGCTGATCCCGCCAACAGTCATTCTCGTGCCACTGTTCATGACGGTCAGCGCACTGGGCATGCTGAACTCGCTCTGGGGCGTGATCATTCCCGCCGTCGCAACACCCACCGGCGTCTTCCTGCTCCGCCAGTACATGCTGACGATTCCGGATGAGCTGCTCGAGGCCGCCCGAATGGACGGCGCGTCGGAATGGAAGATCTTCTGGCGCATCATGCTGCCGCTTTCGATGCCAGCGCTGTCGGTGCTGGCCATCCTGTCCGTGATGTGGCGCTGGAACGACTTCATGTGGCCGCTGATTGTGCTCACGCAATCCGAGGTTTTCACGCTGCAACTCGGCCTTTCGACCTTCAAGGGCGAGCTCAACGACAACATGCATTATCTGCTCGCGATGACCGTTCTGACGCTTCTGCCAGTGACGCTCGTTTTCGTCTTCCTGCAGAAGCACATCACCACCGGCATCGCCAACACGGGACTCAAATAATGTCGACTCTCGAACTCAAGCAGGTCAAGAAAAGCTTCGGTGCAACCAATGTCATTCATGGCATTGATCTGTCGATCAACCATGGCGAGTTCATCGTCTTTGTCGGTCCTTCGGGCTGCGGAAAGTCCACGCTGCTGCGCATGATCGCGGGGCTGGAGCCCGTCACATCAGGCGATGTCACGATCGACAACATTGTAGTCAACGAGATCGCTGCCGCCGAACGCGGACTCGCGATGGTGTTCCAGAGCTACGCGCTCTATCCGCACATGAGCGTGCGACAGAACCTCTCGTTCGGACTCGAGAACCTGAAGACGCCCAAGCCCGAAATCGAAAAGCGCGTGTCGGAAGCGGCAAGAATGCTGAGAATGGAACCGTTGCTGGAACGCCGTCCCGGCCAGCTCTCCGGCGGCCAGCGCCAGCGCGTCGCCATCGGCCGCGCCGTGGTGCGTGAACCAAAGATCTTCCTCTTCGACGAGCCATTGTCGAACCTCGATGCCGAACTGCGGGTGCAGATGCGCATCGAGATTGGCAACCTGCACCAGCGCCTCGGCAACACCATGATCTATGTGACGCATGACCAGGTGGAAGCCATGACAATGGCGGATCGCATCGCTGTCCTGAAGGATGGCAGGCTGGAGCAGTTTGGCAGGCCGCTCGATCTCTACAACAACCCGGCCAATCTCTTCGTGGCAGGCTTCATCGGTTCCCCGCGCATGAATTTCCTCACGGGCAAGATCGCGAAGTTCACCGGCAAGTCTGCAACCGTTGCACTGGATGCAGGTGGATCGGTGACGGTGCCCTGTATGACGGCTGGCGCGGCGGAAGGATTGCCGATCAAGCTGGGCGTGCGGCCGGAGCATATCGACGTCATGGACGGCGGCAAGGCCGATACCAAGCTTTCCGTGACCATCACGGAACAGCTGGGTGGTGAAAGCTATCTGCACGGCACATTGGCGTCCGGCGAGAATCTCTCGGTCCGGCTCACTGGCCAGACCAGAGTATCGCGCGGCGACAATGTGGGGTTGAAACTGGCCGACCCCGCACTGCGCCGTCTGTTCAATGCGGAAACCGGCAAGGCCTTTCCTGCGCTTTCCTGAGTCGGTGTCATGAAAATATTCCAGTCGCTGGGCGCTGTTGCTCCGCACGCCCATGGTTTCGACGCCGCACTGGATGATGGCTGGCGTCTGCGTGTCCGGGCGATGGCGCAAAGCCTGCTGCGCGTGGTTGTCGAACCCGCAGATGGCCTGCCGCTGAACCGCAGCTGGATGGTCGCGCCCGAAGGCGATGTGCCATGGGAAGGGCGCGACCGGGATGACATTGCCGGGTTTGATCCTCCCTCCACCACAATGACAACGGCCGATGACGTCACCATTTTCACCGCAGGCAACTTCCGCCTGACGCTGACAGCCAAACCGTTTCGCCTCGCTGTCGAGCAAAAATCAGGCGATTCCTGGCTTCCATGGATCAGCGACCGGGAGACAGGTGGTTTCGCTTTGACCGAGCACGGCCAGCGCCTGCGTCACTTTCAGCAGCGCCCGTTCACGGACAAACACTTCGGCCTTGGCGACAAGACCGGCCCTCTGGACCGGACCGGCCGACGCTTCCGACTGCTTCAACTCGATGCGCTGGGCTATGATGCCGAGATCGGTGATCCGCTCTACAAGCATGTGCCTTATGTTGCCGTACAATCCGGCGAGGGCAGCGGTCGTGTCACCGGTGGCCTGTTCTACGACAGT
>JANMFA010000247.1:0-3556 GCA_031377545.1 Hyphomicrobiales bacterium
CAACAAGGTGTATGAGGGGCAGACGTCGTTCCTGCCGCTCAAGCTTAACACAGCGGGTGTCATCCCGCCGATCTTCGCCTCGTCACTTCTGCTGCTGCCTGCCACAATGGCGAGCTTTCAGGCACAGGGCGGTGGTCCGGAGTGGCTGCAGACGGTCAACGTCTATCTCGGCCACGGCCGTCCGCTGTTCATGATCCTCTATGCTGCGATGATCATCTTCTTTGCCTTCTTCTACACCGCCATCGTTTTCAATCCGGTCGAGACGGCGGACAACCTGAAGAAGCAGGGTGGTTTCATCCCCGGCATCCGTCCCGGTGAGCGCACAGCGACACATATCGACTATGTGCTAACCCGCATCACCCTCGTGGGCGCGCTTTATCTGACTTTCGTCTGCTTGCTCCCGGAGTTCCTGATCAGCTATGCAGCTTTGCCGTTCTATCTCGGCGGCACGTCGATCCTGATCGTCGTGTCGGTGACAATGGATACGGTGGCGCAGGTTCAGGGATACCTGATCGCGCATCAATATGAAGGCCTGATCAAGAAGGCCAAACTACGCGGGA
The DNA here is from genome assembly GCA_031377545.1 of Hyphomicrobiales bacterium. Classification (GTDB taxonomy): domain Bacteria; phylum Pseudomonadota; class Alphaproteobacteria; order Rhizobiales; family Beijerinckiaceae; genus JADCCX01. The sequence goes on from JANMFA010000247.1 coordinate 561, forward strand.
GTAAGCGCTGATGCGGTTGATCCTCTTGGGTCCGCCTGGGGCTGGGAAGGGCACACAGGCAGAACGACTGGTGAAAGAGCACGGGATTCCGCAGCTCTCGACCGGTGATATGCTGAGAGCCGCAGTTGCCGCCGGAACACCGGTGGGCCTGAAGGCCAAGGCCGTGATGGAATCGGGCGGGCTGGTGTCGGACGAGATCGTCGTCGGCATCATCGCAGACCGGATCGAGCAGCCTGATGCGAAAAAGGGTTTCATCCTCGACGGTTTTCCCCGCACCGTGGCACAAGCCGATGCGCTGGAAGCCATGTTGACCGCCAAGGGCCTGAAGCTCCGTGCGGTGATCGATCTTGTGGTGGATGAGACCAAGCTCGTCGACCGTATCGTCAAGCGCGCAGCGGATGCCAAGGCGGCGGGATTGCCCGTGCGCAAGGATGATGATCCCGAGGTTTTCAAGACCCGGCTTGCCGCATTCCACAAGGATACATCCGCCGTTCGTCCGTACTACGCGGCGAAAGGCATGGTGCAGTCTGTGGATGGGATGCAGCCGATCGCAGCGGTAACAGCCGCGATCGACAGCATTCTGCAGCACTGACACGTATCCGGCGGATTTTGCTGCGATATCCGGCAAATGCCGGTTGACGAAGCCAGTGTCATCGGCTAACGCACCCCTTCTTCCGGACAAATGCGCGGAACAGGCTCTTTTGAGCATGGTCCTTCGTTTGTCGCTGGGCATGGGCCGGATCTCCACCGGCGCCCGGTCAGGGTCTAACGCCTGAACATGGTTCGGGCCTACATGGAGCAGAGTGTCCTATGGCCCGTATTGCAGGCGTCAATATCCCCACCAACAAGCGCGTCGTGATCGCTCTTCGTTATATCCACGGCATCGGCCCGGTGAACGCAGTCGAGATTTGCGACAAGATCGGCCTCGATCATGCCAAGCGCGTGAACCAGCTGACCGATGCTGAAATCCTCCAGATCCGCGAAGCCATCGACCGTGACTACATGGTGGAAGGTGATCTGCGTCGTGAGACGTCGATGAACATCAAGCGCCTGATGGATCTGGGCTGCTACCGTGGCCTGCGCCATCGTCGTGGCCTGCCGGTTCGCGGCCAGCGCACCCACACCAACGCCCGCACCCGCAAGGGCAAGCCAAAAGCGATTGCCGGCAAGAAGAAGTAATTGTGGCAATCGGCAGTCGGCGTTTCGACTGCCAGCTGCCAGCTGCCCCCACAACACATCCCGAGCGCCTGGAATGACGGGCGCGCCTGAAGGAGAGAGACAATGGCAAAAGAAGCCCAACGCGTCCGCCGCCGCGAAAGAAAGAACATTTCGTCCGGCGTGGTCCACGTCAACGCATCGTTCAACAACACCATGATCACCATCACTGATGCACAGGGCAACACGATCTCGTGGTCGTCGTCCGGCATGATGGGCTTCAAGGGTTCGCGCAAGTCGACACCCTATGCTGCGCAGGTCGCGGCTGAGGATGCATCGCGCAAGGCCGCCGAGCATGGCGTGCGTACCGTTGAAGTCGAGGTGACCGGCCCCGGTTCGGGCCGTGAATCGGCACTGCGGGCGCTTCAGTCTGCTGGCCTGACCGTCACGTCGATCCGCGACGTCACGCCAATCGCGCACAATGGCTGCCGTCCGCGCAAGCGCCGCCGCGTCTGAGCTTTCTGTCCGCGTACCTTGTCGAGCGACTTATTTCATTCATCTGATTCAATCGAAGTCTTCGGCGGTTGCCCTTTTCGGGTGGCCGTCATCAAACATCAGGAACGAAACACGTGATCCAGAAGAACTGGCAGGAACTGATCAAGCCCCAGAAGCTCAATGTGGTCAAAGGCGATGACCCCACGCGGATGGCCACAATCGTGGCTGAACCGCTCGAGCGTGGCTTTGGTCTGACACTCGGCAATGCCCTTCGCCGCATTCTGTTGTCCTCGCTGCAAGGTGCCGCTGTTTCGGGCCTGCAGATCGATGGCGTGCTGCATGAATTCTCGTCGATCCCCGGCGTTCGCGAGGACGTGACCGATCTCGTCCTGAACGTGAAGGACATCGCGATCAAGATGCAGGGCGACGGACCCAAGCGCGTTACCCTGCGCAAGTCCGGTCCTGGCGTCGTGACTGCCGGAGATATCGCTGTCGTGGGCGACATCCAGATCCTGAACCCCGGCCTCGTGTTGTGCACACTCGACGATGGTGCCGACATCCGCATGGAAATGGTTGTCAACACCGGCAAGGGCTATGTCCCGGCCGACAAGAACCGGGCGGAAGATTCGCCGATCGGCATGATCCCGATCGACAGCCTCTATTCACCGGTCAAGAAGGTCGCCTATCGTGTCGAGAACACACGCTCGGGCCAGATCCTGGATTATGACAAGCTGACGCTTTCGGTCGAGACAGATGGATCGATCACGCCGGATGATGCGGTGGCTTTTGCTGCCCGCATCCTGCAGGACCAGCTCGAAATCTTCCTGAACTTCGAGGAGCCCAAGAAGGCCGAGACAGCCCCATCCATCCCTGAGCTCGCCTTCAACCCGGCGCTGCTCAAGAAGGTGGACGAGCTGGAGCTTTCGGTACGTTCCGCGAACTGCCTGAAGAACGACAACATCGTCTATATCGGCGACCTGATCCAGAAGTCGGAAGCAGAAATGCTGCGCACCCCGAACTTCGGCCGCAAGTCGCTCAACGAAATCAAGGAAGTGCTGGCCCAGATGGGTCTGCACCTCGGCATGGATGTCACGGGCTGGCCGCCTGAGAACATCGAAGACCTCGCGAAGAGGTTTGAAGAGCATTACTAGGCGGCAGTAGGAAATGGGCGGTAGGCAGTCGTTTTATTGCGATTGCCGACCGCGCAATGCCGACTGCCCAATCTCAAGTCGACCGTACCGTGGCACGGCGGTCGTCCAACAGCTTTAAGGAGCAGCCACTATGCGTCATGGTAACAGAGGTCGCCGGTTCAACCGTACGGTTGCGCACCGCAAGGCGATGTTCAG
>JANMFA010000317.1:0-5373 GCA_031377545.1 Hyphomicrobiales bacterium
GGCGGAGGCCAGCGGCTGGTTCATGTCCGTCAGCAGCGCCGTCGTCGGCAAGCCTGCACCCGTGGCCACGGTGGCAAGGCTTTCGGCCAGTTGCACCGCATCGTCGAAGTTGGACATGAACGCGCCATCGCCGAACTTCACATCCATGGCGAGGCCGTGGAGGCCCGCCGCCAGCTTTTTGGACAGGATCGATGCCGTGATGAGCGCGATGCTCTCCACCGTCGCGGTGACGTCGCGGATGCCATAGAAGCGCTTGTCGGCGGGTGCCAGATCTGCCGTCTGGCCGATGATGGCGCAGCCAACGTCACGCGTGACCTTGCGGAACAGCGCTTCATCGGGCTGCGACGTGTAGCCGGGAATGGAATCGAGCTTGTCCAGCGTACCGCCGGTATGCCCGAGGCCACGCCCGGAGATCATCGGCACAAAGCCACCGCAGGCCGCCACCGCAGGTGCCAGCATCAGCGAAACCGTATCGCCCACGCCACCCGTCGAATGCTTGTCGAGGGCTGGTCCCGGCAGATCGCGCCAGTCGAGCACGCGGCCCGAATCGCGCATCGCTTCGGTCAGCGCCACGCGCTCCGCCATCACCATGCCCTTGAAGAACACCGCCATCGCGAAAGCCGCGACCTGTCCCTCGGTGACGGAGCCATCGGTGAGCCCACGGACCATGAACGCGATCTCGCCGGCACCCAGCGTTGCCCCATCGCGTTTCCTGCGGATGATTTCCTGCGGCAGCATGGCGCTCAGTACGGCCCCTTCGCGGAAGCCGCCGGAACCCTGCCCTCGATCACCTCGATCAGGGCATCGTAAAGCCCGCTGGCTCCGAAACGGAACGTCGTGGGTGAGGCCCAGACAGGACCCATCGCCGTATCGACCAGAGCCAGATAGGCCGAGGCATCGGCCAGGGTGCGGATACCACCGGAGGGTTTCAGGCCAATTGTTCGGTCCGCAGCCTTGATCGCCTCGAGCATGGTCTTGACGGCTTCGGGTGTGGCGGAGACCGGTGTCTTGCCCGTCGACGTCTTGATGAAATCCGCACCGCATTCAATGGCGATATCCGCCGCCCGGCGCACCATCGCCTGATCGGGCAGCATGCCGGTTTCAAGGATGACCTTCAGGCGTCCTGCATCATCGATCTCGTCGCGCACCTCGCCGATCATCGAGCGCACGGCAAGCTCATCACCCGCGATCAGCGCGCGGTACGGCAGCACCAGATCAATCTCGTCGGCACCATCGTCAATCGCCTCGGCCGTGTCCTCGATGGCGCGCTCGACATCCTCTCCACCCTTGGGAAAATTGATGACGGTCGCGACCTTGACGTCCTTGCCCTGCAGCCGCGACTTGGCCAGCGTCACGAACTGCGGCCAGATGCAGATCGCGGCAACCGGTCCGTGCGGCGTCAGCGCCTTCTGGATGAGGCCCTCGATATGGTCCTCGCGGCACCCATCACTCAGATCGGTGAGGTCGAGCAGCCTGAGTGACCGTCTCGCACGTTCAACCTCCTGGGACTTCTCTGGCATCACAATCTCCCGACGAAATTGGTGACAACGCGCCGCATGGCTGCGCCACCGATAGCGGCAACCGCTTTTGTCTCGTCATGCGACGGCGAAGAGCCCTGGATGCCGGCGGCAAGATTGGTCAGCATGGACATGGCAATCACCCTGAGACCGAATCGCCGCGCCAAGATAACTTCCGGCACCGTCGACATGCCGACGATGCTGCCGCCGATGATCTGCGCCATGCGGATTTCTGCCGGCGTCTCGAAGCTCGGCCCCGAGAACCAGACATACACGCCCTCGCCCAGATTCACGTGCTCGGCCTTGGCCGCTGCTTTCATGAGATTGCGCAGATCAGGATCATAGGCATCGGTCAGCGAGACAAACCGTGCATCATCCGGATCGCCAATCAGGGGATCGCGGCCAGAATAGTTGATGTGGTCCGATATGAGAGAGATGCTTCCGGGTCCGAGGCTTTCGTTCAGCGAACCAGCAGCATTGGTGAAAAGCGCCTGCCTGCAGCCAAGACCCACAAGCGTTGCGACTGGCAACCGCATGACCGAACTGTCACCCTTCTCGTAGTAATGCGAGCGCCCGTTATAGGCCACGACGCGCTTGCCGTTGAAGGTTCCCGCCACCAGTTCCTTGGCATGGCCGGACACATTGCCGGCGGGGAAACCGGGGATGTCGGCATAGGCGACCCTGACCGGCTTCTCGATCTCGTCCGCCAGCGGCCCAAGGCCGGTCCCCAGCACGATGCCGAGATCGAAAGGCCCGCTGACGCCAAGCCGGGCCAGAGCCGCAACAGCGTTGGCGCTCTCATCGCGGGCATGGCCCTGTCTGTCCTGTGCAGTCGTCATGCAAGATTGTCCGGTCCGAATGAGGCCGGGAGAAGCTCGCCCAAGGTAAAACTGCGGCGAACGCCTTCCGGTCCCGCCACATGCACCGGCGTGCCCGGTTTGGCAAACTCTCGGATGCGCTGGCGGCAATTGCCGCACGGTGTGCACAGCAGCGGACCATCACCGATGACGAGAATGGCGTGGATGGCTTTGCCGCCTCCCAGCACCATGGCGGCAACAGAGCCGGCCTCGGCGCAGGTACCCGACGGATAGGCCGCATTCTCGACATTGCAGCCCGCATAAATCTTGCCATCGTCACCAAGGATGGCGGAGCCGACCTTGAAGCGCGAATAGGGCACATAGGCCTGCGACTGGGCGGCCTTCGCAGCCTCGAAAAGCCTGTCGAGTTGTGTCGTCACGTCAGCGCTCTTTCACATAGGGCACGCCGGAGGCCCTGGGCGGAACGGCTTTGCCGATGAACCCCGCGAGCAGCACAACCGTCAGCACATAGGGCAGCCCTTGAATGAACTGCACCGGCACCTGACCAACGCCCGGCAGGGCCACGCCCTGCAACCGGATCGCCATCGCATCGAGAAAGCCGAAGAGCAGGCACGCCGCCAGCGCCGGGCCAGGTCGCCATTTGGCGAAGATCAGCGCGGCGAGCGCGATGAAGCCTTTGCCCGCCGTCATGTGGTTGATGTAGCCCGCACCCTGCGCGATCGAGAGGTAGGCCCCGCCCAATCCGCACAGCACGCCGCAGATGACCACCGAGGCATAGCGCAGCTTCACCACCGAGATTCCCGCCGTATCCACCGCAGCAGGGTTCTCACCCACCGCCCGCAGCCGCAGGCCGAAGCGCGTTTTCTGCAGCACCCACCACGTCAGGGGTACGGCCAGAAAGGCCAGCCACACCAGCAGATTGTGGCCGGACAGAAGCTGCTTGTAGATCGGCCCCAGCACGGGAACCGCGCCGAGCGTTTCCACGAAGGGCAGATCGATGGGCAGGAAGCGCTGGCTCTGGCTCACCGGCGGCGTTCGCCCGCCTTCACGGTACCAAGCGTTGCCCAGCACCGCCGCAAGGCCTGCCGCGAGCACGTTGATCGCCACGCCCGAGACGATCTGGTTGCCGCGCTGCGAGATCGCGGCATAGCCATGCACCAGCGACAGCAGGATGGCGACGATGATCCCGGCGAAGAGGCCCAGCATGGCGCTGCCGGTCGTGATCGCCACCACTGCCGCCGCAAAGGCCGAGCCCAGCATCTTGCCCTCAAGCCCGATATCCACGACGCCTGCGCGCTCCGACCAGAGCCCGGCCAGGCAGGCGCAGATCAGCGGCACGGCGAGGCGGATCGTGGAAGCCAGAACCTGAAGCGTGATGTCGAGGATCTCCATCACGCCTCCTGGACCTTCAGGAGCCGCGCGAGGGGGCGCTTGAATGCATATTCCAGCGCGCCCGCGAACAGGATGACGAAGCCCTGGATCACCATGATCATGTCGCGGGTGATGGACGGCTTGTCGAACGAAAGCTCCGTGCCGCCCTGGTAGAGAATGCCGAACAGGAATGCGGCCAGCACCACACCCAGCGGATGCGCCCGGCCCATCAGCGCCACGGCGATGCCGACGAAGCCTGCGCCTGCCGAAAACTCCAGCAGCAGACGGTGCTGCAGGCCCATGATCTCGTTCACCGCCAGCATTCCCGCAAGAGCGCCCGAGATGGCCATGGTAACGATGGTGATGCGGGCGGGAGAAATACCCGCATAGACAGCCGCCGAGGGCGACGAGCCGACGACGCGGATCTCGTAGCCCAGCCGCGTATGCCAGACCAGAATCCAGACCCCGGCGGCGCTGAGCAGCGCCAGCAGGAACGAGATGTTGAACGGCGTTCTGGGAAAGCTGATGCCCAGCGCCCCCAGAAACACATGCATCGGCGCGGCAATGGCATGGGGCGCGATGTTGCGGGTCTCAGGGGCCATGGAGCCCGGGCGGCCCATCACATTGACCAGCAGATAGACCATCAGGGTGGCCGCGATGAAGTTGAACATGATCGTGGTGATGACGACGTGGCTGCCGCGTTTCGCCTGCAGGTAGCCCGGAATGAAGGCCCAGGCCGCTCCTGCCAGCGCCGCACCCAGCACGCCGACCGGCACCAGCAGAAAGCCCGGCAGGAACTCGAAATTGAAGCACAGCAGCACCACGCCCAGCCCGCCCAGCGTCGCCTGCCCCTCGCCGCCGATGTTGAACAATCCGGCCTGGAACGCGATGGCGACGGCAAGGCCGGTGAAGATGAAGCTCGTGGTGTAATAGAGTGTGTAGCCCCACCCTGCCTTGCTGCCCAGCGCGCCCTTGAACAGCAGCCAGATCGCCTCCACCGGGTTTTCGCCAATCGCCAGTACAACGAGGCCGGAGACTGCAAACGCCGTGACAACGGTCAGCAGCGGCACGAGCGCAACATCAGCCCAGCGCGGGAGTTCGACCGGGGCGCTCACGCCGCCTCCGCCATCACACCGGCCATCAGTAGCCCCAGCTCCCGCTCGTTCGTCTGCGTGGCCACCCGCTCGCCCGTGATCCTGCCGCCGCACATCGTGATGATCCTGTCGGACAGGCTCATGATCTCGTCGAGTTCCACCGACACCAGCAGGATCGCGGTCCCCGCATCACGCATCGCGATGATACGCTTGTGGATGAACTCGATGGCGCCGATGTCAACGCCGCGCGTGGGCTGGCCGATGAGGAGCACGGCAGGGTTGCGCTCCATCTCGCGGGCCAGCACGATCTTCTGCTGGTTGCCGCCGGAGAACTTGGAGCTGCGCAGATCAGGCAATGGCGGCCGCACGTCATAGGCCTCCATCTTGGTCTTCTGGTCCTTCTCGATGGCTGCGTGATCCATCAGGAAACCGCGCATGAAACGGGTGTCGTCGTGATGGCCCAGAATGCCGCTTTCGGCGGCTTCGAACGGCAGGACGAGGCCGCAGCGATGCCTGTCCTCCGGCACGTGGAACAGTCTCAGCGCCCGCAGCTTGCGCGGATCAGGATGCGCC
>JANMFA010000350.1:0-2748 GCA_031377545.1 Hyphomicrobiales bacterium
CGGAATGGAGCGCCTGCAGACCATCTTCCTGTCGGATCCCGACAAGAAGGTGCCGTTCCGCATCGTTCACGAGGGCACGGAGAAGCGTTATCTCACAGGCTCGGACTTCGATCTCGAAGGCTTCCAGATCATTGGCGACAAGATCTGGATTGGCGAGGAATTCGGCCCCTTCCTGATCCGCACTGACATGACCGGCAAGGTCGAGGCCGTATTCGAGACCGAAGTCGACGGCAAGGTCGTCCGCTCACCGGACCATCCGGCCGTACAGGCACCAGCGACGCCTGCGACCGCCATAGAGACGCGCGTGCGTCGCTCTAAGGGCTACGAGGGTCTCGCAGCGTCGAAGGACGGGCGCTTCCTTTACGGCCTGCTCGAAGGGCCGCTGTGGGACATGGAGCGCAAGGATTGGGAAGCCGAGAATGGCCGCCAGTATCTGCGCATTGTTGAGTTCGATGTGGCCGCCGCCAAATGGTCAGGCCGTCACTGGAAATACATGCTCGACGAGAACGGGCTCTCCATCGGCGACTTCAACATGATCGACGCCTCCACCGGCCTCATCATCGAGCGTGATGACAACGAGGGCGTGCCGGAGAAGGCCTGCCCGGCAGGCCAGCGCGCCGAGAACTGCTTCCATGCGCTGCCGCGGATCAAGCGTATCTGGAAGATCGAGATGAACGATGCGAATGTCGGCCAGGCGGTGCGCAAGATCGGCTTCATCGATCTGCTCGCCATCCAGGATCCGGACAAGAAGTCGCGCGTTCCGTTGTCCAATGGCCGCTTCCAGATGCCGTTCTTCACCATCGAGAACGTTGATGTCGTGGACGCCGATCACATCATCGTCGGCAATGACAACAACCTGCCGTTCTCATCAAGCCGTGATCCCAACAAGGCGGATGACAACGAACTGGTATTGCTTCGCGTTCCCGAATTGCTGCGCGCGCGCTGAAGCTTGTCCACGGGTTGTCATCCAAGTGTCGCACGCAAAACCTAGTCCGAAAACGCAGGCGGTGAGGAGTTCCAATGCTTGAGATCAATCACGTCAGCAGAAGCTTCGGCGCGAAACGCGCGGTCGATGACGTCTCGCTGAGGATCGACAAAGGCAGCTTCGTCGGCGTGATCGGCCGCTCCGGCGCCGGTAAGTCGACACTCCTGCGGATGGTCAACCGGCTGCAGGACGTCTCCTCTGGAACGATCTCGTGGAACGGGCAGTACGTGACAGAGCTCAAGGGCCAAGCGCTCCGGGACTGGCGTGCGTCCTGTGCCATGGTGTTCCAGCAGTTCAACATAGTGGGGCGCCTCGACGTGATGACCAACGTCCTGATGGGGCGGCTGAACCACACCACACACATGCGCTCGCTGCTCAAGCTCTGGACACCCGAAGATCGCGCCATCGCGGTTTCGGCGCTGGAGCAGTTCGACATGACCGCGATGGCTGGTCAGCGCGCAGAATCGCTCTCGGGTGGCCAGCAGCAGCGCGTCGCCATCGCCCGCGCACTCGTGCAGGAACCGGAGATCGTGCTGGCGGACGAACCCATCGCCTCGCTGGATCCGCGCAACACCAAGGTGGTGATGGACGCGCTGCAACGCCTTAACAAGCACTTTGGAATCACGGTCATCTGCAACCTGCACGACCTCGACATCGCCAAGGACTACTGCGGTCGCCTCGTCGGCATGGCGCAGGGCCGCGTGGTGTTCGATGGCGCGCCAGATCAACTGACCGAGAGCGTCGCCCGCGAGCTCTACGGCCTCGAGGCCCACGAGGCGATGACCGTGCTGCCGCCAACCGCCGCACCGGCAGGCGGTCTTCTGCCCGTTGCCGCCTGATCAATTTTCAACCGCAAGTTGTTGGGAGCTCCCAACACAACAAGGAGAGACATGATGTCCATCACTCGCCGCCTGCTTCTGTCTGCCGCCGCGATCGCCTTGACCGCCACCTCCGCCGTGGCGCAGGATTGGAAGGCGAAGTATCCAGAACTGGTCTACGCCGTCGTGCCAGCCGAGAACGCGTCCGGCGTCACTGAACGCATGGGGCCTTGGATGGCCTATCTGTCCAAGCAGCTCGGCGTGAAGGTGACGCTGCGCATTGCGTCAGACTACGCCGCCGTCATCGAGGGCCAGCGCGCCGGATCGATCCATATCGCCGACTACGGCCCGTCATCCTATGTCCGCGCCCATACCGTCACCAACGGCGGCGTCGAGGCCTTCGCGGCGCAGCTCAACGCCGATGGATCAACCGGCTATTTTTCTGTCGCCTATGCCAAGGCCTCGGCGCCTGGCGCGAAGCTTGAGGACTTCAAGGGCAAGAACCTTTGCCTGGTCGACCCGAATTCGACTTCGGGAAACAACGTGCCCTTGTTCTCGATGAGCAAGATGGGCATCGACCCCGACAAGTTCTTCGCCAAGGTCGTGAACGCCGGCAGCCACGAGAACGCGGTGATGGCGGTGCAACAGGGCACCTGCGACCTCGCCTTCAACTGGTGGAACTCGGAGACCGACTCGAACCTGACCCGGATGGCCAACAAGAACATGGTCAAGCTGGCGGAATTCAAGACCGTGTTCAAGTCGGAGAAGATCCCGGGTTCGCCCTGGGCGATGCTCGCCGTTCTTCCGGATGACCTCAAGGCCGCAGTGCGCAAGGCGTTTTTCGACGCGCCCACCAACGACAAGGTTGCGTTCGACCGGCTGAACGATGGCAAGGCTGCAGGGTTCGCTCCCATGAAGCACGCCGACTATCAGGTCACGGTCGAC
>JANMFA010000359.1:0-2917 GCA_031377545.1 Hyphomicrobiales bacterium
GCGTTTGGCGGCACGGCCGAACTGACAGCGGCGCCCAGCTATATGGCTGAGCAGATCGTCGATCCCTCACAACGCAACCCTGATGATCCCGCGAGCTGGGGCAAGATCGGGCGCAATGAGCCATGCCCTTGCGGATCGGGCAAGAAATACAAGCATTGCCACGGGGCAATTGCCTGAACATCAGCGGGAGTTTTGAGCCATGCGACTGACATCAGCCCTACTCGGAGCCATCATCATGATCAGCCCGGTTACTGCCCATGCCGCCGAAATCCGCGTGCTCACGGCGGGCGCGATGAAGGAGGTGGTGCTTGAACTTGTCGCCCCCTTCGAGAAGGACACGGGACACAAGGTCACAGTCGCCAACGATACGGCAGGTGGCCTGCAGCGGCGCATCGAAGGCGGCCAAGCCTTTGATCTCGCCATCATCACGCCTGCCGTCATCGATGGGCTGATCGGCGCCGGCAAGATCGCGGCGGGCAGCCGCATCGATCTCGCGCAGGTCGGCGTTGGCGTTGCCGTGAAAGAGGGCGCACCCAAGCCGGATATTTCCAGCGTCGATGCCCTGAAGAAGACGCTCGTTGCGGCCCGCGCCGTGGCCTATATCGACCCGGCGTCGGGTGGCTCCAGCGGCATCTATTTCTCCGGCCTGCTGGACCGGCTGGGAATCGCGGACCAGGTCAAGCCCAAGGCGAAGCTGAAGGCTGGCGGCTATGTCGCGGAACTCGTGGCCTCGGGCGAGGCCGATATCGCAGTGCATCAGATCAGCGAAATCCTGCCGGTCAAGGGCGTGGTGCTCTTGGGTCCGCTGCCGCCTGAGGTGCAGCGCTACACGGTCTATGCGCTTGGGCTGGCGGTTGCCCCGCAGGACAGCGCGGCGGCTGCGGCCCTGGCGAAGCATCTCTCAAGCCCTGCTTCTGCGGCTGTTCTGACGGCAAAGGGCATGGAAGTGCCGCAGAAATAAGCATATTTAGAAAGTATTCTATAATATTATTGTATTTTTTATAAAATTTAATATTATAAAACAAAATGTAATCATATTATCAGATTTCCTAAAATAAATTTATATTATTTATATCTATGTTTAATTATTTATATTATCATCAGCATCAGCATCAATCAGTTATTTATTTGAATTTATTGTAAAAGATTAAGAACTTAAAATTCCTATGATTTTTCATAGGTTGCACAGAATCATTTTATTGAGCATAGTCTTTCGTATAAGAAACAAAAAAAGCTCTGGTTGCAGTATTGCGTTATAAATTAATGCGGGATGCAAGGAGACGTCAATGAAAACTAGGAAAATTAATTTTGATTCAGACAATTTTTCAGACTTCAATGAAATTGAAGATTCATTAACAATAGAAATATTTTTGATCGCAGCAAGAATTAAACAAATTGAACAAAAATATAAATATATTGAAAATACGAAATCAAAACTATTCTTTGAATTACTGAATGCGTCAAAAAATTTATTGGATAAATCAGATTTAAATTGCAAGTCGCTATACAAGATAAAAAACCAAATACACGCTTGAGTAATATTAATGCTAGAAATCTGTGTAATCTAACCCGAGTGAGAGGGATTAAGCAGCGCCGCGTGTTCACAGCTTCGTTTTCTGCTGACCTTCGGGCGTGAAATTACCCGGCGCCAGCCACGCCTGAAAACGCGCCTTGAGCGACGGCCATTCACCATCCGTCATCGAGAACCAGGCCGTGTCGCGGCTTTTGCCCTTCAGCACCATGTGCTGGCGGAAGAGCCCTTCATGGGTGTAGCCGAGGCGCAGGGCGGCCCGCTTCGAGGGTTCGTTCAGATCGTTGCATTTCCATTCATAGCGGCGGTATCCCAGCGAGAAACCATAGTCCCCCACGAGATAGATTGCCTCGGTCGCGGCCCGTGTGCGCTGCATCGCTGGCGACCAGGTGATCGACCCCACCTCGAAGACACCGTGCGCGGGCCTGATCTCCATGATCCACAGATGGCCCTTCGCCTCGCCATCCGCCTTGTCGATCACGGTGAGCGGCACGATGTCGGTCCTCGCTTCCATGCCCGCCAACAGATCACGGTATTCGGCCTCGCTGTGCGGCGGTGGCGGGAAGAGATAGTCCCAGAGGTGATCATGGCCGCGCATGTACCGCCACAGGTCAGACATGTGGCGTTCGGCGGAGAGGGGTTCCAGCCTGCACCACTGGCCCTCCAGCGTCTGGCGCGGTGGAAAGGGCGGCTGCTTCCAGCCCGAAAGGTCGATGCTCATGACAGCCCCCTGCCCTTCAGATCGGCGTTGAAAAAGCCGTTGAGAACCGGACTCGCAACATTGGTGGCAAAGCCGCTGAAGCTGCCCTTCTCGGCCAGCAGTGTCGTCGCGTTGATGAAGCCGGTCCAGGCCGCCTTGGCCAGGGCGGAGCCGATGGAAATGCGCCGTGCGCCGAGCCGCGCGATATCCTCCACGCTCATGCCGATATCGGCAAAGACGATGATGTTGACCGGCTTGCCGCCTGCTGCCGCGATCACCTCGCGCATGTCGCTCACTGTCCTCGGCCCCGGCGCATAGAGCACGTCAGCGCCCGCTTCAGCAAAGGCAGCAAGGCGCTTGCAGACCTCGGGCAAGGGGTCGGGATGGCCATGCAGAAAGGCTTCCGCCCGTGCCGTCAGCATCACGCCGGAACCGGTTTCATCTACCGCCTTGCGTGCCGCCTTGATGCGGCTGAGAGCCGTGTCAAAATCGTAGAGCGGATTGGCCGGATCGCCGGTCGCATCCTCGATGGAGAGGCCCGCCACACCCGTCGCGATGCACAGCTTGATGTTGCGGGCGAGTGTCTCCTCGTCATCGGCATAGCCATTCTCGAAATCCGCATTCACCGGGAGATCGGGCACGGCCTCCACCAGTTCGGCGATATGGCCCAGCATCATGTCGAGCGG
>JANMFA010000413.1:0-3977 GCA_031377545.1 Hyphomicrobiales bacterium
CGATGCCATCGCGCGGTTCAAGCGGCTCGACGGCTTCGACGTGTTCTTCATGACCGGCACCGACGAGCACGGTTTGAAGATGCAGCAGACAGCCGACAAGGAAGGCATTCCCGTCGCCGAGCTTGCCGATCGCAATGCCGCGCGATTCCGCGCCATGGCCGATGTGCTCAACGCGTCACAGGACCGTTTTATCCGCACGTCGGAGCCACAGCATTATGCATCCTGTCAGGAAATCTGGCGTCGCATGAAGGACAATGGCGACATCTACCTCGATCAGTACGAGGGCTGGTATTCGGTCCGCGACGAGGCGTTTTACGATGCGAAAGAACTGAAGATTGCGGCGGATGGCGAGAAGCTGTCACCGCAGGGCACGCCTGTCGAATGGGTCACCGAGCAGAACTACAAGTTCAGGCTCTCCGCCTACGATGACCGCCTGCTGAATCTCTACGAGAATCCGTCGAATTTCATCAGTCCGGAGACTCGCAAGAACGAAATTGTAAGCTTCGTGAAGGGCGGCTTGCAAGACCTATCCATCAGCCGCACGACGTTCAAGTGGGGTGTTCCGGTTCCCGATGACGATGCCCATGTCATGTACGTCTGGGTTGATGCCCTGACCAACTACATCACCGGCGTCGGTTTCCCGGACGAAGCGAACGCGAACTGGCACCGCTGGCCTGCCGATGTCCATATCATCGGCAAGGATATCGTGCGCTTCCACACTGTGTACTGGCCTGCGTTCCTGATGTCGGCGAAATTGCCCGTGCCCAAGCGCGTTTTCGGCCATGGATTCGTGCTGAACAAGGGCGAGAAAATGTCGAAGTCGGTCGGCAACGTCGTCGATCCCTTCGATCTCGTTAACGCTTACGGAGTTGATCAGGTGCGCTATTTCTTCCTGCGCGAGGTCGCCTTCGGCCAGGATGGCAATTACAGCCACGAACAGATCGTCAATCGCATCAATGCGGAACTGGCCAACGATCTGGGCAATCTTGCACAGCGCTCGCTGTCGATGATCGCGAAGGGCGTGGATGGCAAGGTGCCGGTGAAGGGGCCGTTGACGGATGCCGACAACGCCATGCTGGAGCTGGCTTATGCGCTGCCGGAGAAACTGCGCAATGGGATCAAGGATTTCGCCCTCCACGAGATGCTGAACGATATCTGGGCTGTCACGGGCGAGGCCAACCGCTATTTCGCCGCGCAGGAGCCGTGGAAGCTTGCCAAGACCGATCCGCCACGGCGCGATACTGTGCTCTACGTCACGGCGGAACTTCTGCGCATCGTTGGCATAGCCTGTCTGCCATTCATTCCGGTGGCCGCGGCCATGTTGCTCGATCTGTTGGCGGTTCCCGCTGATCAGCGCATGCTGGCGGATGCGGTGCCGGCGAAGGCGCTGGTCAGCGGCACAGCGTTGCCTGCGCCGGAAGGCATCTTTCCACGCTACGTGGAGCCTGATGTGACCTAACGTCCTTCTCCCGCTTGCGGAAGAGGGGCCCGAGCAAAGCGAGGCGGATGAGGCAGACCGATACCGCCCCTCATCCGTCACTTCGTGAAACCTTCTCCCGCAAGCGGGAGAAGGAAGGAAAACAATGCTGATCGATACCCATTGCCATCTCGACTTCCCTGATCTTGCTGCCGACATCGACGGTGTGCTGGAACGCGCGAAAGCCGCCGGCGTCACCCGCATGATCACAATCGCCACCCATGTCGCGCGTGCTGCAACCTATCGCGCCATCGCGGAAGCCCATGACAATGTGTTCTTCACAGTGGGCACGCATCCCCACTACGCCGATCAGGAACTGGATGTGACCGCCGGGCAACTGGTGGCGCTGGCCGAACATCCGAAGTGCGTCGGCATTGGCGAGGCAGGGCTCGACTATCACTACGACAAGGCCCCGCGCGAGGCGCAGGCGCAAGGTTTGCGTACCCACATTGCGGCGTCGCGCATGACCCAACTGCCCATCGTGATCCATGCCCGTGCCGCCGACGACGACATGATCCGCATTCTGGAGGAGGAAACCGCAAAGGGCGCGTTTCCCGCGGTGTTGCACTGTTTCTCGTCGGGTCCGGAACTGGCACGGCGTGGCCTGGACCTCGGGTTCTATCTTTCCATGTCCGGCATTCTCACTTTCAAGGCATCGGAGGAACTCCGCGAAATCGCGAGAGCGACACCGCTCGACCGCCTGCTGGTCGAGACGGATGCGCCATACCTCGCGCCAATGCCCCATCGCGGCAAGCGCAACGAGCCAGCCTTCAGCCGCCACACCGCGGCCATGCTTGCCGAGGTGAAAGGCGTGACACTGGAGGAGATCGCCACAATCACCACCGCCAATGCCGAGCGACTGTTCACGCGCCTGCCAAGACTGGCACTCGCGGCATGAAGCGCCGGATCACCATACTGGGATGCGGATCTTCCGGCGGTGTGCCACGCGTGGCGCAAGGCTGGGGCGCGTGTGATCCGTCAAATCCAAAAAACCGGCGCCGCCGTTGCTCCGTCCTCCTGGAACAGGAAGGCGAGGGGGGCGTTACGCAGGTTCTGGTCGATACCTCCCCCGATCTTCGCGATCAGCTGATCGATGCTGGCATCACACATATTGATGGCATCGTTTACACGCATGAACACGCCGACCACTGCCACGGCATCGACGACATGCGGCCCATGGTCATCCACAACCGCAAGCGCATCGATGCCTTTATGGATGAGGCCACGTCACGGGGTATCCTGCAGCGTTTTGACTATATCTTCCACACTCCGAAGGGCAGTGACTATCCGCCGATCCTGACCGAGCGCCGCATCGAGGCGGGAACGACATTCGAGATCTCCGGGGCAGGGGGCACTTTGCCGATCAAGCCGTTCCGGCTGGAGCACGGCAATATCGATGCGCTCGGATTGCGCGTCGGCGGCATGGCTTACACGCCCGATGTCAACGCGATTCCCGAGTTTGCGCTGGACGATCTTTCCGGTCTCGACCTCTGGATTATCGATGCTTTGCGTATCAAGCCGCATCCAAGCCATTTCCATCTGGAACAGGCGCTGGAATGGGTCGAGCGGATGAAGCCAAAGCGTGCGGTACTCACCAACCTGCACAGTGATCTGGACTACGATACGCTCTGCCGCGAACTGCCCGGGCATATCACGCCGGCTTTCGACGGGATGACGGTGGCGTTCTAGCTCCGTCTGACGCAAGCTCCTGTCGGTCTGAATCGTTGGGGAGCGGCTGTCCATGAATCCCGTCGTTGCCACTGTCACTGCCCGCATTGTCAAACGCAGCCGCAAGCTGCGCGCAGGCTACCTCGCCCACGTTGACCGCGATGCAGCGCCGGTAACCGGGCGCTCCTGCCTCTCGTGTTCCAACCTCGCCCATGTCATGGCGGCCGAGAATCCGGACGACAAGGCGAGGCTTGCAGGGATGCGGGTTCCCAACATCGGCATCGTCACGGCCTACAACGACATGCTGTCGGCGCATCAGCCCTTCGCGGCCTATCCCGAGCACATCCGCGATGCGGCAAAGAGGGCCGGAGCCATGGCGCAAGTCGCGGGCGGTGTTCCGGCCATGTGCGATGGCGTGACCCAGGGTCGGCCCGGCATGGAACTGTCGCTGTTCTCCCGTGACGTGATTGCGATGTCCACAGCCGTTGCGCTCACGCATGATGCCTTCGATGCCGCGATCTGTCTTGGCACCTGCGACAAGATCGTACCGGGCCTTCTGATCGGCGCACTGCAATTCCCGCATCTCCCGGTGATTTTCTCCGGTGCCGGACCAATGCCATCCGGTATCTCCAACGCGGAGAAGGCAAGAACGCGCCAACTCCACGCCGAGGGAAAGGTCGGCAAGGCCGCCCTGCTGGAGAGCGAAGCCAAGGCCTATCATGCGCCGGGCACCTGCACGTTCTATGGCACCGCAAACTCCAACCAGGTGCTTGTCGAGGTCATGGGACTGCATCTTCCCGGCACGGCTTTCGCGCCGCCGGGAACCGATCTG
>JANMFA010000428.1:0-2610 GCA_031377545.1 Hyphomicrobiales bacterium
CTGGAGCCGGCGCGCATAGACATCCACAAGGCGGGCCAGTTTTGACAATCCTACAACGCCATCCGTGGGGTAGTAGGCGATATGCGCCTTGCCGGTGAATGGCACCATGTGGTGTTCGCAATGCGAATGGAACGGGATATCGCGCACCAGCACCATATCATCGTAGCCGTCGACCTCGCGGAAGACCTTGTTAAGGACCTCTTCAGGATTTTCCCCGTAGCCCTTGAACAATTCCTCATAAGCTTTCACGACGCGCTTGGGCGTGTCGAGCAAGCCTTCGCGGGTTGGATCATCTCCGGCCCAGCGCAACAGCGTGCGCACGGCCTCCATGGCTTCGTCGCGGGTGGGCTTTTCGACAGGAGCGCGGCTGGGTGTCGCCGAGCGCAGTGCCGAGGTCTTAACCAGATCATCCATCAGGTGCCTCCTTGCATTCCGATTTTTATACGTGATGTCACGTATGTCAGACCACAGGCGCGGCAGCCTGCCGCAGTGTCCGTCTTTCGCTCCCCATCTGGCAACACTCGCATATCCCACCATCAAAGCGTATATGGGGACGAATACCAAGCGCTGGGTTACCTATGCTCGATGATATCTATAACCGCCGCATCCTGGAACTCGCCGCTGATATCCCGCGGCTGGGACGCCTTTCCGCGCCGATGGCAACGGCCATCGCACATTCCAAGCTGTGCGGATCGAAGGTGACGGTTGATCTCGTGATGCAGAACGGGGTGGTCACGGATTTTGCCCACGACGTGAAGGCCTGTGCACTGGGACAGGCGTCATCCTCGATCATGGCGCGGCATGTCATCGGTGCGCATGCGGATGAACTGCGGCAGGTGCGTGACGCGATCCGGCGCATGCTGAAGGAAAACGGAACCCCTCCGTCCGGTCGTTTCGAAGATGCGAGGGTGCTGGAGCCGGTGCGCGACTTCAAGGCCAGGCATGCCTCAACCCTGCTGACCTTCGATGCCGTGGTGGATGCCGTTGGGCAGATCGAGGCAAAGCAGGCTGCCTCCACCGCGTGACACGGCGCTACGACCCCCTGACGACGCTGGACTGGCGGCAAAAGCCTCTCGCAACACTCATGCGCATGCCGGTCAGAGGCTATGGCTATACGCTCTCGTCGCTGATGGGCAGCACCTGCCGCCATTGGCCGTCGTGCTCGGAATACATGGATCAGGCATTGGGCGCGCATGGGGCATGGGCGGGTGGCTGGATGGGGCTGGCCCGCCTGTGTCGGTGCAGGCCGGGCAGGGGAGGGACGAACGGCATTGATCCAGTTCCGAAAGTGTTGCCGGAATCCGCGACTTCCTTTACCCCGTGGCGCTATGGACGCTGGGCGTCGATCGAGCCCGTGCCGACCGAACCGCATTTCTCCTGTGACGCCCCTTCGCCGGAAAGGGATCATCCGTCACTTCGATGATCCCGGCAGGCTTACCCGCGTTGTCAGCGGGAGTGAGCGGAGGACATAACGATGATCAACCTGACATTTCCCGATGGCGCGGTGCTTCCTTACGACTCCGGCATCACCGGCGCTGCGATTGCGGGTGGCATTTCGCCCTCTCTGCTGAAGCGTACCGTTGCCATGGCGCTCGACGGCGTGGTGCATGATCTTTCTGATCCCATCACGGCGGACGCGAAGCTGGAGCTGTTGCAGCGCACGGATCCCCGCTGTCTGGAACTGATCCGCCACGATGCGGCGCACGTGCTGGCAGAAGCCGTGCAGGAGCTTTTCCCTGGCACGCAGGTGACCATCGGTCCGGTGATCGAGAACGGTTTCTATTACGATTTCTTCAAGGCTGAGCCGTTCACGCCAGAGGATTTCCCGGCGATCGAGAAGAAGATGCGCGAGATCATCGGCCGCGACAAACCCTTCACCAAGGAAGTCTGGGGACGTGATGAGGCCAAGGATTTCTTCCGGGCGAAGGGAGAGCTTTTCAAGGTCGAACTGGTCGATGCCATTCCATCAGGCGACGACCTGAAGATGTACGCACAGGGCGACTGGATCGACCTTTGCCGCGGCCCGCACATGACCTCGACGGGCAAGATCGGATCAGCCTTCAAACTGATGAAGGTCGCCGGTGCCTACTGGCGCGGCGATAGCAACAACCCGATGCTCAGCCGCATCTACGCCACGGCCTTCGCCACGCAGGAGGAACTGGACGCGCATCTCAGGCAGATCGAGGAAGCCGAGAAGCGCGATCACCGCAAGGTGGGGCGCGAGATGGACCTTTTCCATTTCCAGGAGGAGGGGCCCGGCACGGTGTTCTGGCACGCGCGGGGCTGGACGATGTTCCAGCAGCTCATCGCCTATATGCGCCGCCGTTTGAAGGGCACCTACGACGAGGTGAACGCGCCGCAGGTGCTGGACAAATCGCTCTGGGAGACATCCGGTCACTGGGGCTGGTATCAGGAGAACATGTTCGCCGTGAAATCGGCCTACGCTTTCATGAATCCGAAGGACGAGGCCGCGGACCAGAAGGTCTTCGCCCTGAATCCCATGAACTGCCCCGGCCACGTGCTGATCTTCAAGCATGGGTTGATGAGTTACCGCGATCTCCCAATACGGGTTGCCGAATTCGGCAATGTTCATCGCTACGAGGCGTCCGG
>JANMFA010000459.1:0-1696 GCA_031377545.1 Hyphomicrobiales bacterium
GCCCAAGGGCACGGCCAAGGTTGTCGGCCAACGCGCGGGCCAGCTGGTCGGTGGAGCCGCCGGCCGCGTAGGGCACGACGAGTTTCAAGGGCTTGTTGGGCCAGGTTTGTGCATGTGCGGTGCCAAGTGCGAGAACGGCGGCGCAACTTGCGAGGAACAGCTTTTGCAGCGTTGTTTTCATTTTTGTCTCCGGATGCGAGGACAGCAAGGTTCAGGGTAAAGGCAGTTCGGCGGAGGAAAGGGGCTGTGGACGAGATGAGCGAAAAAGTGGGCGGGGTTAGGTTCCACCATAACGGAGAAAATCAACTCGAACCCCTCCTTCTTGCAAAGATATGAATGCAGCCCCGTTGATTCCGGCCCCGTTGATTCGTCAACCTGGTGTGCGATCCGCCCAATATCCAGGCTCGCGGCTGTTGTGGGCCACTGCGACTACAAATGCGGCGTCGCCCTCGATGACGTAAAGCAGCGCGAACGGGAACCCCTTGGTCAGTACGCGGCGAACCGAGCCGCTGACAATGCGCCAACGTAGCGGGTCATGAAGGATCTTGTCGAACCCAATGCTGACTTCGTTGATGAACCTGTCTGCCAATTGCGGGCGGATCGCGGCGTAGTGGCGCACCGCGACATCGAAATCCTGCTTCGCTCCCGAGTGGAGCCTGATCCGCATCGAGGTCTACCGGACAATAGAGCCTCGTGCCTCACTCAAGACTTCCTCGGCGGAATAGGTCTCTGCCGTGCCAGCGCGAATCTCGTCGGCGCGACGTTGTGCGAGATCGATCCAGGCCTGATCGACATCCGTAAGCGGCGCCGCATCGAGACTTTCGATCATCAGGTCTGCCAGGCGCGCGCGTTCCAGGGGCGAAAGGGACAGAGCCATGTTGCTCAACTCGTCAAATATGGCGCTCATGCCGTTCTCCTGCGCAATTGGCGGAATTTTCATGTTACCGGATCGACGAACTATCCGTGGAAGAGGTTGGAAAAGGGATGCTGGTCGATATACATGAGCAGACCCTTCTCGCGCACCTCGTAGTAGGCAACTTGTTCGAAGAACTCCGGCTGCGCCTGCTCAACGAAGTGGACAGGGTCCACCGGGTCAGGCGACAACTATCTTGGCCTTCACCGGACGGGCCGCGGCGAACACTTCCTCGGTGGGAACGACAGCGTGTCGTCGACCACGTAGCGCACGCGGTCCGACAGCTCGCGAATGGCCGGCTCAGTCAAGCCCGCTTCGGAAAAGTCATCAATCTCGGCCCTGCCGTGCACGAACATCAGCGCCAGCGAAAGCGGCAGCGAAAAGCGCGCCGCATAGCCGGTGGGCGGCCGCCGCTTATCGGCCGCCGGCTCGCACAGCAGCGGCACCATGGCACTGGCAACGCGCGCCTCGATGGATTCGATGTCCGCCGGCTGCACGCCATCCCGACGCAACTTGAGCGCGCAGTCCATGTAGGAGTGGCTGAAGTGGCCACACGATAGGGCTTGAAGTCGGTGTTGAGGATTTCCCACTCACTGCCAAGCCCGGCAGTGGCCAGCGCCACCTCCGGCGGCGTGGCGGTGGCATGCAACGCAACAACGCTATAGCGGCCTTCAGAAACGCTGCGCGGCCCGGTGAAGCCACGCGCCGCCAGGCCCGCCCCATTCGCGCAGCCCAACCCGGATGCAGGCGTTTGGTCCAGGCGCCGTCAGCAAGAAACTCCAT
>JANMFA010000472.1:0-6521 GCA_031377545.1 Hyphomicrobiales bacterium
CCAAGATCGCTCCAAAACTGCCAGAGGAGCAGACCCGGGTGCCGGTCCCGGATTGGGTCCGCAAATTCCAGGCAACCTATGGTGCCAATATGTTCTCGGGCGCCTCCAAAGCGCTGCTCTCGCCCGCCGGGGCTAAAGCAATCGCTGACGAGAAAGGCCCAGTCGGCATCCGGTCACTGATCAAGATGCTGGCCTTTATGCTGGTGCCCTTCATCATCGTGGCTGGCACGCTTGCCGCGGTCTGGTGGTACGTGGTGATTCACCAGCAGGCGGCCGCGCTCGAGACCTTCGAAGGCGTGCAGCAGCTGGGGTCCGCACCGGTGGAAACAGAACTGACACCCGCCGAAAAGGGGCCGCCACCGGGCTTCTACATCACCTTCGGTCTGATTGCCCTCGCCTCGGCCTTCATGATGGTGCGTTACTACATGCGCATGACCGCCGAGCGTTTCGAGGTCATCCGACTGCTGACGACCTCCATCGCCCCGCTTGGACTTCTGACGGTGATCGTGCTGGCAGTAATCCTCTTCGGAATCACGACAGCAACGGAGTCCGCTGCGGTCGGTGCAGCAGGCGCCTTCCTGCTGGCCTTGCAGGCGCGCACGCTCGACTGGAAACGCACGAAGGAAGCGGTGTTCCTGACAGCGAAGACAACATCGATGGTCTGCTGGCTGTTCGTGGGTTCTGCGATCTTCTCCGGCGTTTTTGCGCTTCTGGGTGGGCAGGCGCTGATCGAGAAATGGGTGCTGTCGCTGGATCTTTCGCCGATCGGCTTCATGATCCTGTCGCAAGCCATCATCTTCATCCTTGGCTGGCCACTTGAATGGACCGAGATCATCGTGATCTTCGTGCCTATCTTCCTGCCGCTGCTCAAGCATTTCAGCATCGATCCCATCCTCTGGGGTGTGCTGGTGTTCGTTAACCTGCAGGCGGCTTTCCTGTCACCGCCGGTCGCGATGTCCGCGTTTTATCTCAAGGGGGTCGCGCCCAAACACGTGACGCTCAACCAGATCTTTGCAGGCATGATGCCCTATATGCTGATCGTCATCCTGTGCATGGTGTTCATGTATATCTGGCCCGGCCTGACTTTGTGGCTGCCGAACTTCCTGTACGGAGCGGGGTGAGTTTTCTCCCCGCTCATATACCATTCACCTGAAGTCTGCTTTTCCCCGATGCGCAGCCGCGCTATATGCGCGGTCATCGAATCCATCTCTGCGCCTTGAGGAAACGCCATGTCCCGCATCACGCTTCGCCAGCTTCTCGATCATGCCGCCGAACACAGCTACGGCGTACCAGCCTTCAACATCAACAACATGGAGCAGGCGCTGGCGATCATGGCGGCGGCCAGCGAAGTTGACGCGCCTGTCATTGTCCAGGCGTCGCGCGGCGCGCGCAGCTATGCCAACGACATCATGCTCAAGCACATGATGGATGCTGTCACCGAAATCTATCCGCAGATCCCGGTCTGCGTGCATCTCGACCACGGCAACGAGCCCGCGACCTGCATGACCGCGATCCAGGCGGGTTTCACCTCCGTCATGATGGATGGCTCGCTGAAGGCCGATGGCAAGACGCCGGGTGACTGGGACTACAACGTCGGTGTCACCAAGGCCGTTGTCGACATGTCGCATCTCGGTGGCATCTCCGTTGAAGGTGAATTGGGCGTTCTCGGCAGCCTCGAAAGCGGCATGGGCGAGGCGGAAGACGGGCATGGTGCCGAGGGCAAGCTCAGCCACGACCAACTGCTCACCAACCCGGATGAGGCCGTGAAATTCGTGGCAGAAACCAAGGTTGACGCGCTGGCGATCGCGATGGGCACTTCGCACGGTGCCTACAAGTTCTCGCGCAAGCCGGATGGCGCGATCCTCGCCATGAACATCATCGAGGAAATCCACGCCAAGCTGCCGAACATGCATCTCGTCATGCACGGCTCATCCTCCGTGCCGCAGGATTTGCAGGACATCATCAACCAGTACGGCGGCAAGATGCCCCAGACCTGGGGCGTGCCGGTGGAGGAAATCCAGCGCGGCATCAAGCACGGCGTGCGCAAGATCAACATCGACACCGACAACCGCATGGCGATGACCGGACAGATCAGGAAAATTCTTGCCGAGAACCCTGGGGAGTTCGATCCGCGCAAGTATCTCAAGCCCGCGATGGAGGCGATGCAGAAGCTGTGCCGCCAGCGCCTGCAGGAGTTCAATACGGCGGGGCAGGCCAGCAAGATCAAGCGTGTGCTGACCACGGCCGAGATGGCCAAGCGCTACGCCAAGGGCGAGCTTGATCCCACTTTTGCGGCGAAGAAAGCCGCCTGAATTTTCCAGACTTCAGCTTTGCGTCAGTCATCGGCGTCTTGGCGTCCAGAAAGGCAAAGGTTGCGGAAACGGCGCGCCTCTGGTTGAGAGAGGCATGTCAAAAACCAGCCTCTGCCTCATGACGCCTCCCATCGCTGATCCTGCAGCCTTCCGGCCATTGCTGGATGCAGCGCTTTCGGTCGGCCGGATTGAATCCGTTCATCTGCGCGTCGCCGTATCCGCCGAGCGCGATGCACAGCGCTTTGTTCAGGCACTGGCCCCCGTCGTGCAGGAAAAGGGTGCAGCACTGATCATTGATCCTCCGGCGGACTTGCGCGAGGTCGCGCGCTGGGGTGCCGATGGTGTTCACATCAGCAGCCCCGGATTTCTCGCAGATGCGCTGCAGGCACTCAGGCCGGACCGCATCGTCGGCGCGGGTGGACTGCGCTCCAAGGATGCTGCGATGCAGGCGGGCGAGGATGGGGTCGATTACGTGATGTTCGGAGAGCCCCGCGCCGATGGCAGCCTGCCACCGCCCGAACAGGTGATCGAGCGGTGCCAGTGGTGGGCGGAGGTGTTTACGACGCCTTGCGTCGGCTATGCGGCCACGCCGGAGATGGTGGCCCCTCTTGCCGCCACGGGGGTCGAGTTCGTCATGCTGGGAGACTGGATCTTCAGCGGTGCGGCCGCCGAGGTCGAAGCGCGGATGAAGGCGGCGATGGCTGCTCTGAAGGGCTGAACATCACGTCGAGGTCACGCATGGCTGCGAAAAAACGCCGGCCGTATCCCGCGATCAATCCTGCCTGGTCCAGCCCGTTCACAATGCGGCGCGCTTGCATCCATTCGGCGCGTGACCCGCTGAAATAATCCGCCAGCCTGCGTCCCGTGAACCAGCCTGCCTGCATGCCGAGGATCAGGATTGTGGCAGCCAGTTCCGGCTCCAAGGCCTTGTCGGGATTGCCCACCAGATCCACGCCGATCAGATCTCCGATGCGGCGGTAGTTGTTCTTCCACGTCAACTGCACATAGCCGCGTCCCGAATAGCGCGCGCCATCACCGGGTTCCGTATTGCCATTGGTGCGTGCCCGCACTGGATTGTCGCCGGCAACATCGTAATTCGCCCGAAGATACGCCTTGCCCCCGCGCTCGCGGATGGGCTGCATGGTGGTCGCCGTCTCGTGAAAGGCGGTGGCAAGGATATAGGCGCACTGGCGGAGATCGCCGCTGTTGCCATGTTCGTGATCCCACCGATCAAGGATCGCTGTCAGGCCTTTGGCCTGCTTTGGCTGTATGGCTCCAGCAAAGAGTGTCTGCCGGATGCGTTGAAAGAAGAAGTCCCGATCGATCATTGCCATTGGCCCGAAGCAGGTTGGATGATCCGATTGCGCCTATATAGGAATTCAGTCATATATATGGCACAAGGCACCAGCCATGCGTCGTACCCTGCTTGACCACATCGCCCAACAGGGGCAGGAGACATCCCCGCGCCGGTCTGGTGCCTTGCTGTTTCTCCTCACGAAGAGCCCCCTGATGATCCGCACCCCGCTGATGAATGTCATGACCGCCGCTGTCGTGAAGGCCGCACGCGGGCTGAAGCGTGATTTCGGCGAGGTCGCGATGCTGCAGGTTTCGCGCAAGGGCCCGGCGGATTTCGTCTCGGCTGCCGACAAGAAGTCCGAGAAGGTGCTGTTCGAGGAGCTATTGAAGGCGCGCCCCGGCTACAGCTTCAGGATGGAGGAATCCGGCGTTGTAGAGGGCAAGGACAAGACACATGTCTGGCATATCGACCCGCTGGATGGCACCACCAACTTCCTGCACGGCATCCCGCATTTCGCCATTTCCATCGGCCTTGAGCGCGACGGGCAACTGGTGGCTGGCCTTGTCTACAATCCTGTGACGGACGAGATGTTCATGGCCGAGAAGGGCCAGGGTGCCTATCTCAACAATCAGAGGCTGCGCGTGGCACAGCGCAGCAACATCAACGAGGCCGTCGTGGTCTGCGGCATGCCCAACATTGGCCGTGGTGACCACAAGCAGTTCATGAACGAGGCCGCGCAGGTCATGGCCGTTGCCGCCGGGATGCGCCGCTACGGCGCGGCAGCACTGGATCTGGCCTATGTGGCTGCAGGCCGTTTCGATATCTACTGGGAGCGGGGACTGAGCACCTGGGACATGGCGGCGGGTGCCGTGATCGTGCGGGAAGCGGGCGGCTATGTCAGTGACGTGACCGGCCATGGCGGTTTCATGGAGACCGGCAATGTGCTGGCCGGCAACGAGACCATGCAGAAAGAGCTGATCGCGCTGCTGAAGAAGGCACAGGCGGCGTAGAGCCTATCGAAAAGGCTGGACGCCTGCACGAACTCTTGGTCAAATCGACCCCGCAGGTCCGAAGCGCACCGGACCAACGGGAGAGATATATGATCCGGACAGTTCTGGCGATCACAGCCGCCGCAACAATCTTCCTTTCCCCCGCCATGGCCAATAAGACCTGGGCCCAGACGCCTGCACCCATGATTGTCGAGAAAAAGGTCTTCGAGATGCCGAGCCTGACGACGCTTGGCGGCAAGACGATCAAATCGGTCAAGGTGGGCTGGCAATCCGCAGGTACGCTGAACGCGGATCGCTCCAATGCTATCCTGATCACGCATTTCTTCTCCGGCAACAGCCACGCCTTCGGCAAATACAAGGCGGAGGATACCGCAGCGGGCTACTGGGACGGCCTGATCGGGCCGGGCAAGGCCATCGACACGACGAAATTTTTCGTCATAGCGTCCGATACGCTGGTGAACCTCAACACTGGCATGCCAAGCGTCACCACCACCGGCCCTGCCAGCACCAATCCCGACACCGGTAAGCCCTACGGCATGGATTTTCCCGTGGTCGGGATCGGCGATTTCGTCAATGTCCAGAAGGCTTTGGCCGAAAGCCTCGGTATCCGCAAATGGCACACCGTGATGGGGGCTTCGATGGGGGCTTTGCAGGTCTATGACTGGGCTGCGCGCTACCCTGACATGGTGGATCGCATCATTCCGATCATCGGTGCCGCCGAAGCCTCGCCATGGCTGATCGCCTGGCTTGATGCCTGGGCCTCGCCCATCCGCCTCGATCCCAAGTGGAACAATGGCGATTATTACGGCAAGGATGCGCCCAATGCGGGTCTCGCCGATGCGCTGAAGCTTGTCAGCCTGCACGCCAACCATTGGGAATGGGCGGAGAAAGCCACGGGCCGTGCCCATGCGGAAGGCGGCAAGGATCCTGCCGCTGACATGAACAACCGCTATCGGATTGAAACCTTGCTCTCCAATGGCGGAGCGGCACGGGCCAAGATCTCGGATGCCAACCATTTCCTCTATCTGGTGAAGGCAAACCAGACCTTTGCGCCCGGCGGCGCGCAATCGCTGGAAGATGCCGCGAAGAAGATCAAGGCACGGACGCTGCTGCTCTATGCGCCGGGCGATCAGGTCTTTCCGGCCCCCTGGATCAAGGCGACGGAAGCTGCGCTGAAGGCCAATGGCGTCAGCGTGGATTCAGCCGAAATCGGCGGGCCCAACGGGCATCTCAACGGAGTCGTTGGTCTGGGTCCTCTGGGACCGAAGATCACGGAATTCCTGGCAAAATAGGCGTCTGCGGCGGTTTGTCACGATTTCGACACGGAGCAGGGCTCCTTGGGCGTGTTGTCGTTGCGGCAATGCCGCCGACGGCCTAACCTTCGGGGAAAGAGGACCCCTGCCGCATGACTGACCCCATTGACATCAGCCATGATCCGCTGCGCCTGACCACACCGCGTCGCTATCTCGTGCGGATGATCGTGTTCCTGATGCTGGCGGGTTTCCTTCTGCTGATCCTTGCGAAGGATCTGCAGACGTTCTTCATGGCCAATCCCGGCCTGAACGGCCTGATTGTCGGGTGTCTGGCCATCGGCATCCTGCTTTCGCTCTGGCAAGTCATCCGGTTGTTTCGCGAGGTGCGCTGGGTCAACGAACTGCGGGGCGCCAGACCTGATCTGGCGCTCCAGTCCACACCATCGCTTCTGGCACCCATCGCCACATTGCTGGGTGACAAGGCGGGCCGCAGCGTCATTTCCATGAGCACCTTGCGCTCGGTGCTGGAATCCGTCGGCATGCGCCTGGACGAGATGCGCGATGTTTCGCGCTATCTCACGGGCCTGCTGGTGTTCCTGGGCCTGCTCGGCACCTTCTGGGGCCTGCTGGAGACGGTCGGATCTGTCGG
>JANMFA010000473.1:0-4627 GCA_031377545.1 Hyphomicrobiales bacterium
GCAGGCATTCTGCGCTGGCAGGATCTCGGCATCAACACCGACGTGGTGGTGATCTCGACGCCTGAAATCGCGGGTCTTCCCTACGTGATCACCGGTCTTGTTGCGGCTGGTGGTCTTGCTGCTGCGCTGTCAACCGCTGACGGGCTCCTGCTCGCCATCGCCAACGCGCTGTCGCATGACGTGTACTACAAGATGATCAACCCGAATGCGCCTGCCAAGCAGCGCATGGTCGTCTCGCGCGTCATCCTGGTTATCGTCGCGATTGCTGCGGCCTGGGTGGCCTCCACCCGTCCGACAGATATCGTGGCCATGGTGGCGTGGGCGTTCTCACTCGCAGCGGCGGGCCTCTTCCCGGCGCTCGTTCTGGGCATCTGGTGGAAGCGTGCGACAGGCACAGGCGCAGTGGCAGGCATTCTCGCCGGCTTCTTTGTTACCCTGTTCTACCTCGTCATCACGCGCTACTGGCCACACGTGGGCGTGAACTACTTCGGCATGACCTCGCTGCTGAACCCGATCACCGGCGCGCCGCTGGTTTCGGCAGATGCAATGAAGGCCGCGCTGTCCAACCCAGCGATCTCTGACGGTCCGGTCCTTGCGACCAGCCCGCTGGCTTCGCGCGTGGGATGGTTCAACCTCAACAACATCTCGTCAGCTGCCTTTGGCCTGCCCATCGGCTTCCTGGTGATGTATGTTGTGTCGATGATGACGCCTGCTCCTTCCAAGGAAATGCAGGACTTCGTCGATGCCTGCCGCCGTCCGCGCGGCAAGACACTGATGGAAGAAAGCACCGCCTGATTGGTTGGTCTTTCAACGACAAGCAGGGCGGGGCTCATTCCCCGCCCTGTTTTTTTGGGTTAGAAGGCGCGTATCTGCGCTGATCGACAGGAAGCCTGATGCTTGATTCCTATTGGCTCTACACCATTCCCAATTTCATCCTCGCTGCGGCGATGTACACGATCATGGGGCGCTATCTGCTGTCACTCGTCTTCAAGCCAGACAGCGAAATGGTGATCTGGAAGGTTTTTACCCAGATAACGGATCCGATCCTGCGGTTTGTCCGCGGCCTGACTCCGCTTGTGGTTCCCAATGGTCTGGTCATGGTGTTCGCCGTTTTCTGGATCATCCTGCTGCGCATCGCCCTCTTGGTCGCGGCTGTCGTCTTTGGCTTCGCGCCACGCTTCGGAGGCTGATATGGAAGACCGCGAGGATGTCCTGCGCCGCGATGGCACGCTGGTCGGTTTGGCCACTGCCGGGCTTGTCAATGGGATGCATACGTCACCCTGGTTTGACGCGATGTCGGCTCCCATTGCCGCCATTCTGTCCGGGTTTTATATCACGTCACCGGTCCTGCTGTTCTATTTCGTCTCCCTGACAGTCTCGGTCTTCACCGTCATCCTCGCTGGCGTGCCCGCTGCCATCTACGAGCAGTCGCAGGGTCTGGAGACAAGCAATGCCAGATCACTGACGATCTGGCTCGTTGCAGCCATCGTTCTGGCTTTGCCGGCGTTCCTGAAAATGATTGGTGCCTGGTGAGGGTGCTCGCCGCAATCATGCATTCGTGATTGTCCGAATCTTGCGCGCTTGGGCAGTCAGGAGCATCGTCTGCTGATGTCGGAACAGCAGGAGACGGCACAATGTACGAGACGATCGAACGCCTGACACTGATCTCTATTTCACGTGGCGTGGGTTTTGCCGCCCTCGCCGTGCTTTGCCTGATGGTTGGATTCGCTGCTGATTTCGTCAATGTCTTGCGTGCGGGCGGCATCGGCTCGCTGCTTATTACGATTGTCCTGTATTTCAAGGCCCAGAATACATCGCCGGAAAGATACAAGCGCACCGAAGTCTGGATCATGCTCGACCCGCGGGAGCGTCCTCCCGAAGATGTTGCGCCGCGCATGGTGGCCGAGGCCCGCAGGACCATCCTGTTGCGCTGGACCGAGCGCTCCGCGTGGATTTCGGCCGCGCTGCTCATCGGCGCTGTGGCGGTCTTGATCTCGCGCTGAGGAGACGGGCGCTTTACGTGCCCGCAGGATATGGTAAACAAAGGGTTAGCGAGGAGGCCGCCCCGCGTCTGGAGTTGCGATCATGCAACCTGCCTTGCTCTGTGCCTCCGTTTCCATATCCTGCCTGCTGTTGACCGCGCCTCTCCACGCCGGTGAGAAGCACGTCGAAAGGGGCGTCAGGCCGCACACACCGGATCGCCCGCTCAGCCATCCCCTACCATCTGGCATGGGACAGGCAGCGGTCGTTCGTAGGCCCATCCAGGTTGTGCGTCCCCCACAGCCGGTGGTCGTTCTTCCATTGCGAGAACGAGAGACTATCCGCCGGAATCCTGCAAGCCCTCCGGTTTTTGGAGGCTTCGAGCGGGAAAAGCCACATGTCGTGCAGCCTGTCGCCATTGTCGAAAGGCCGGTCCGTCCGCTGTCGTTCAATTCGACCGATCCCCGTGCGGTGATCACGCGGCTGCCGTCCGGGCGCATCGCCATGAGCCCGCCCGCCGGACTGCCGCTGTTGACGCCGTGGCAGGTGGCGGAAAGCAACCGGCGGCTGCATCCCTATGCTCAGCCGAGTTTCCAGATCATCGGGGCGCCTCTGCACCACGGCGCGGGTTCGGCGGTGTATCTGACCTACGGGGTCAAGCCTGGTCGGCGCGTCAATCCCGAGCCGCAGGTGGTCTTCCTGGATGCGGCAGGGCGTGCACCCCAAGGATCGGCCCGGATTCATCCCATGAAGTGAAACGGAGGCGTCACGCGCCCTGTGTCACCGCATAAAACGCAATGGCAGCCGCATTCGAGACGTTGAGCGACCTGATCAGACCAGGCATCGGCAACCGCGCGATCACATCGCAGCTCGCCTGTGTCACCGGTCGCAGACCCTTGCCTTCCGCGCCCAGCACCAGACATAGC
Source organism: Hyphomicrobiales bacterium (assembly GCA_031377545.1). GTDB lineage: Bacteria > Pseudomonadota > Alphaproteobacteria > Rhizobiales > Beijerinckiaceae > JADCCX01. The sequence goes on from JANMFA010000473.1 coordinate 2,907, forward strand.
GGGCGCCGGATCTCGATCTCGCCGATGGTCTTTTCGCCATCGGAATCAAGGCCAACGCGCAGGTAGCCCCGCTCGCCCAGCGCATCCAGCGCCTTCGACAGGTTCTTGACCTCGACGAATGGCACGTGCTCCAGCGCGCCTGACGCGGCCTTGGCGAGCACGCCGGTCACTTCCGGGCTGTGCCGCGCTGTGATGATCATCGCCGCGACACCGAAAGCCGCCGCCGAGCGCAGCACTGCGCCGACATTGTGCGGGTCCGTCACCTGATCCAGTGCAACCACGATGCCGTCGCGGGGCAGGGCGCCAAGATCAAGCGGCTCCAGCGGCTGCGCAATCAGCAGTACGCCCTGATGCACCGCATCCTTTGGCAGTTGCCGACCGATGTCGTCCGGCTTCACGATATCCGCTTTCAAAGGAAGCTCGACACTTTCCTGAAGGCGCAGAATGCCATTCTCCGTGCCAACCAGCTTGATGAACCGGCGTTCCGGGTTCTTCAGGGCCTCGACGACGGTATGAATGCCATAGAGGACATGATTGCCGTCATCGCGCGTGCCAGGGGCAGGCTTGGGCGGCTTGTTGTGGAAACGGCGATGCGCGGGTTTGCCCGGACGTTCGGCTGTGGGTCTGAATGGCGTGCTCATCCTCTTTGGGTGAGCGGAGGGATGCACAATGTCAATCCGCAAAACGCTTCTGGTCAATCGGCAAAACGTGTCATTGCGGTGCCAAGGCGGTTGACATCCCTCCGGGGCTTACCCATAAGCCACGCGGTCAACTGAGTTGGCGCTGGGAGAATGTCCCGAGTGGCAAAGGGGGCGGACTGTAAATCCGCTGGCTACGCCTTCGCAGGTTCGAGTCCTGCTTCTCCCACCAACACGTCTTAGACCACCGGCCTCAAAGCACCCGGTCGAGCCACTGCCAGAGTGCGACGATCCACACGAGGCCCGCCATCAGCAGGCTCATCAGCACCGCCGCCGAGCCCAGATCCTTGACATAGCCGATGCTGTCGTGGCGGTCAGAATGCAGGTGGTCGCACAGCTTTTCGAGCGCCGTATTGAGCAATTCCACCGCCACAACCAGGAACAACGCGCCGATCAGCACGGCGTAACGCCAGGCATCCCCCGTGATGATCCAGGCGAGCGGCAGCGCGACGATGAGCAGGAGCAGTTCCTGCCGCGCTGCCGGTTCTGTGGAAAACGCGCGGCCAAGCGCGCGCCTGGAGTTGAGGAAGGCCGCAGCAATACGATGCATGAAGTGTCAATCGATCGTGATGTTCGCGCCCTTGATCACCGGCTCCCAGATAGCAAGCTCCTTCGCGATGAATTCGGCCAGTTGCTGCGGCGTGGTGCCGACGGTCTGCGCCGAGATATCGGTCAGTTTGGCTTTGACGCCAGGGTCCTTGATCGCCTTGTTGGCTTCTTCATTCAGCTTCGCAATGACAGCAGCAGGTGTGCCGGCGGGTGCCAGCAGGCCGTTCCAGGAATAAACATCAAAATCCTTGATTCCGGATTCAATGAGCGTCGGAATGTTCTCGAATCCCGGCACGCGCTCTTTCACGGTGACAGCAAGCGCCTTGAGCGTGCCTGCGCGGATATGCGGCACCGAGGGCGGCAGGTTGTCGAACATGATCTTGATCTGCCCACCCAGAAGATCATTCATGGCCGGTCCGCCGCCGCGATAGGGGATGTGCTGCATATCTGTCCCCGTCAGCCGCTTGAAGAGCT
>JANMFA010000489.1:0-15126 GCA_031377545.1 Hyphomicrobiales bacterium
CAATGACGGGGTAGTCCTCACCCCGCCTTGCCATATCCCCCGCCCGTTGGCGTGATCACCGTCACGGCCTCTCCCGCCTGAAGCACCGTCTGGTCACAGGCCTCCAGCTCCTCGACAACTCCGGACAGCCGCCGGACGAGCGTCCGCCCAAGTTCCCCCGGCTCGCCGCCTGCCATGCCAAACGGCCGTACCTTTCTATGCGCGGACAGGATGGCGCAATCCATGGTCTGGCGGAAACGGATCGTGCGGTGTGTGCCGTCGCCCGCGTTCCATTGACCCCGCCCGCCCGAACCCCGGCGGATGTGAAAATCCTCCAGCACCACGGGAAAGCGAAATTCGAGAATTTCGGGGTCCGTCAGCCGCGAGTTGGTCATGTGGACATGCACGCCCGACGTGCCGTGCCAGCCGGGTCCGGCGGGAGAGCCCGAGCAGATCGTCTCGTAGTACTGGTAGGTGTCATCGCCGAACGTCAGGTTGTTCATGGTGCCTTGCGAAGCCGCCATGGCCTCCAACGCGCCGAACAGGCAGTTCGTGACGGCCTGGCTGACCTCCACATTGCCCGCCACAACCGCCGCGGGATATTCGGGCGACAGCATGGACTGCTTCGGGATCACGATATCGATCGGCCTGAGGCAGCCCGCGTTCATCGGGATCTCGTCATCCACCATCAGGCGGAAGACATAGAGCACGGCGGCGCGTGTCACGGGCATGGGTGCGTTGAAATTGTCGGCCCGCTGCGGCGATGTTCCGGTGAAATCCACCTTGGCCCGGCGTGCCGCCTTGTCCACGGTGATCTTCACCTTGATCTCGCAGCCCTGATCCATGGGATAGGTGAAGGAGCAATCGTGCAGCCGGTCGAGCACGCGGCGCACCATCTCGGCGGCGTTGTCCTGCACATGGCCCATATTGGCCTTCACGACATCGAGCCCGAAGGTCTCGACCATCTTCTCCAGCTCCTGCTGGCCGCGCGCGTTGGAGGCGATCTGCGCCTTCAGGTCGTTCATGTTCTGCGTGAGATTCCGCACGGGATATTTTGCGGTGGTGAAGGCGCGCACGATGTCATCCTCGAGGAACCGACCGCGATCCACGAGCTTGAGGTTGTCGATATAGACGCCTTCCTGCTCGATATGCGTCGCCAGCGGGCTCATGGAACCCGGTGCCACGCCGCCGACATCGGCATGGTGTCCGCGCGATGCCACCCAGAACAGCAGTTCCTCTCCTGCCTTGTCGAACACCGGCGTGCAGACCGTGATATCGGGCAGATGCGTGCCGCCGTTGTAGGGTGCGTTCAGCACGAAGACATCGCCGGGATTGACCACCGGGTTCTGCCGGATGATCGCCTTCACGCTCTCGTCCATGGAACCCAGATGCACCGGCATGTGGGGCGCATTGGCGCACAGCGCGCCATCCGCGCCAAAGACCGCGCAGGAGAAATCCAGCCGCTCCTTGATGTTGACGGAATAGGCCGTGTTCTGCAGCGTCAGGCCCATCTGCTCGGCGATGGACATGAAGAGGTTGTTGAATACCTCCAGCATCACCGGGTCTGCTTTCGTGCCCACCGCCATCATGCGGTTGAGCGGGACAACGCGGGTGAGCACGAGATAGTCGCGCCCGGTCACTTCCGCCCGCCAGCCCGGCTCGACCACGAGGGTCTGGTTGGGTTCGATGATGAGCGCGGGACCGGCCACAGCAGCGCCTGGAAAAAGCTGGTCGCGGGTATAGACCGACGCGTCGTGAAACGCGCCGGAAGAAAAGAAGCGTGTGCGCTTGGCGGGCGCGGGCAGCGGGCGCTTCAGTACCTCATACTCAGATTCGGCGAATTTCGCGCCACCACCGATGGCCTCGACGGACACCGCTTCGATAACGAGCGGCTTGGTTTCATCAATGAAGCCGAAACGCTGGCGGTGGGCGGTTTGGAAAGCGGTTTGGAGGGCGGGTAAGGCTAGCGCCCATTCCTTCTCCCCTGGGAGAAGGTGGCTGCCAGAGGCAGCCGGTTGAGGGAGAACCGCCAACCTCGATGCCTCTCCCTCATCAGCCGCGCTTCGCGCGCCAGCTTCTCCCAAGGGAGAAGCAAGGACCCCCGCTTCCACCTCAAGCGCCGTATCGGTCCCGGCGTAACGAATATGCGCCCGGACAAAGACTTCGATGTCCACCGCAGGAACGCCCTGCCCGGCCACCTCAGCAGCAGCTTCCGCACCCAGTCGCGCCCCAGTTGCGATGATCGACGCCCGCCCTGTCGCGTCGAACGCGCCCTCCACCGCCTGCTGCCGCGAGGCGCGGATATCGGCAAGCCCCATGCCATAGGCCGAGAGCAGCCCCGAGAACGGATGCACGAGGATCGTCGTCATGCCCAGCGCATCGGCCACCAGACACGCATGCTGCCCGCCTGCCCCACCGAAGCAGTTGAGCGCGTAACGCGTCACGTCATAGCCGCGCTGTACGGAAATCTTCTTGATCGCGTTGGCCATGTTCTCGACCGCGATGGTGATGAAGCCATCCGCCACCTGCTCCGGCGTCTTGCCGCCACCGACTTCGGCCGCCATGGCAGTGAAGGCGGTACGCACAGATTCCGCATCCAGCGGTTCGTTGCGCGCGGCACCGAAGATCGCGGGGAAGAGATCGGGCGCGAGTTTGCCCAGCATGACATTCGCATCCGTCACAGCCAGCGGCCCGCCATTGCGATAGGCCTTCGGACCAGGGTTCGCGCCGGCGGAATCCGGCCCGCAGCGGAAACGCTGGCCGTCGAAGTGCAGGATGGAACCGCCGCCTGCTGCCACCGTATGGATCAGCATCATCGGCGCGCGCATGCGCACACCCGCCACCTCCGTCTCGAACGCCCGCTCATAGTTGCCGTCGAAATGCGCGACATCGGTCGATGTCCCGCCCATGTCGAAGCCGATCACCTTCGGAAATCCTGCCGCCAGACCCGTCTCGGCCATGCCGACCACACCGCCCGCAGGACCGGACAGGATCGCATCCTTGCCCTGGAACAGCTCAGCCGCCGTCAATCCGCCGGAGGACATCATGAACATCAGGCGCGCGCCGGTGCGTTCAATATCAAGCTCGCCCGCAACCTGCTCCACATAGCGCCGCAGGATCGGCGACAGATAGGCGTCAACGACAGCCGTGTCGCCACGCCCCACCAGCTTGATCAGCGGCGAGACCTCGTGGCTGACCGAGACCTGCGGAAAGCCCATGGAACGGGCAATTTCCGCCGCCCGCTTTTCATGCTCCGGGTAGCGCCAGGCGTGCATGAAGACGATGGCGATGGCCTTGAAGTCCTTCGCCCTGAGGCTTTCGAGTTGCTCGCGGAGCTGCGCCTCGTCCAGCGGCTTCTCGACAATACCATCGGCCAGCACGCGTTCGTCGATCTCCACGACGTCGGAGTAAAGAAGCTCCGGCTTGATGATCGCCTTGGCGAAGATCTTCGGGCGCGCCTGATAGCCGATCTCAAGCGCATCGCGAAACCCGCGCGTCGTCACCAGCGCTGTGGCATCACCCTTGCGCTCCAGCAGCGCATTGGTTGCGACAGTGGTGCCCATGCGGACTTCACCAATGAGGTTTGCCGGGATAGGCGCGCCAACCGTGAGGCCCAGATGTTCTCGGATGCCTTGCACCGCTGCGTCGCGATAGCTGCGGGGATTTTCCGACAGCAGCTTGCGGGCCGAAAGTTTTCCGTCAGGTGCACGGGCAATCACATCCGTGAACGTACCGCCCCTGTCGATCCAGAAATCCCAAAGCGCCATGTCCCGCTCCCTCGTCGGTGGGCAAAAATACCCGATGAGAAATAACATCGATAATTTGTTGACAAAAAGCAAGTGTCATCTAACTTGCGTGAAACGGGGCTCTCGCGCAACGATGCTGCGCGAAACGGAGGGGCTGCTATGGGTGGTATGCGCGGCGACGAAACGCCAGCAGAAGCGGTGAGGGAACGCAGCATTCTGCGCCGCATTCTCGATGGGCTCTATCTTGGCGGCGGTATTCTTGCCGGATTGTTCCTGATCGCCATTCTGGTCCTGATGATGGCGATGTCGCTGGGCCGCCCGCTGGGCCTCAACATTCCATCCGGCGATGATTTTGCCTCGTGGTGCATGGCGGCGATGTCATTCCTCGGCCTCGCCTACACGTTCAAGTCTGGTGACATGATCCGCGTCGGTCTCATCGTCGACAAGTTCGAGGGCCGCCAGAAGCAAATCATGGAGCTGACGGTCCTGAGCATCGGACTGGGCTTTATCGGTTTCTTCACCTGGCACGCCGTCAGCTTCACCTATTATTCCTGGATGCTGAATGACCGTGCCACCGGCGTGGTCGCGGTGCCGCTGTGGATCCCACAACTGGGCTATTGCGGCGGGCTCGCGCTGCTCTCCATCGCGCTCCTTGATGAATGGATCAATGTCGCGATGGGCGGCGCTCCGCGCTACGAGAAACCCAAACCCAAAACAACCGAAGAGCTGATCGAGCAAGCCATGCAGAGTGCGGTGTAGTCATGGATCTCGTCTCAATCTCGGCACTGCTCCTCGTTTTCCTGATGGTCCTGCTGCTCAGCGGGGTCTGGATTGCCGTGGCCCTTCTGGCGACGGGATTCGTCGGCATGCAGTTCGTGGCCGGCAACATACCGGCGGGCTCGGTCCTTGCCACCACGATCTGGGGCAACTCGGCATCCTGGGAACTGGCAGCACTGCCGCTGTTCATCTGGATGGGCGAAATCCTGTTTCGCACCAAACTGTCCGAAGAAATGTTCCGCGGGCTCGCCCCATGGCTCAACCGTATCCCGGGACGCCTCATGCACGTCAATGTGCTGGCCTGCGGCCTGTTCGGCTCGGTCTCGGGCTCATCGGCCGCAACGACCGCGACGGTCGCCAAGATCGCCCTGCCGGAACTCCTCAAGCGTGGCTACAACGAAAAGATGGCGCTGGGTTCGCTCGCGGGCGCAGGCACGCTGGGCATCCTTATTCCCCCGTCAATCACCATGGTGGTCTATGCGGTGGCGGCCAATGTCTCGATCATCCAGATCTTCCTGGCGGGCTTCATTCCCGGCTTCATCGTGATGGCACTGTATTCCGGCTACATCGCGATCTGGCACATCATCAACAAGGATCAGGCCCCCCCGCCCGAGCCGGACATGACGTTTCGCCAGAAGCTGCATGAATCAAAGAACCTCATTCCGGTTTCGCTGCTGATCGTGTTCGTCTTCGCGGCCCTGGGGCTTGGCTGGGCCACCGCAACGGAATGCGCAGCCTGGGGCGTGGTCGCATCCTTCGCCATCGCCTGGTGGCAGGGTTTCTTGAACCGGAAGGCCTTCTGGCAAAGCGTGATGGGCACGGTGAAAGTCACCTGCATGATCATGCTGATCCTGGCGGGCGCGGCGTTCATGAAACAGTCCATGGGCTACACCGGCATTCCGTCGGCGCTTGCGGCCTGGGTGGATGGCCTGGGGCTCAACCCCTATGCGCTGATCGGCGTGCTGACCGTGATGTATATCATTCTCGGCACCGCACTGGATGGCATCTCGATGATCGTGCTGACCACGGCTGTCGTGCTGCCGATGATCGAGCGGGCGGGTTTTGACCTGGTCTGGTTCGGTATCTTCATGGTGCTGGTGGTCGAGATGGCGGAGGTTTCGCCGCCTGTCGGTTTCAACCTCTTCGTGCTGCAAACCATGTCCGGACGGGACTCGAATTTCGTCGCGCTGGCCTCGCTCCCATTCTTTTTCCTGCTGGTCGTGGCCGTCGCGATCGTCACTGTTTTCCCTGGTTTGGTCATGTGGTTGCCCAAACTGGTTTTTCCGGGTTGAATGAACCCATAGCCCTGCTCGAGGAGGAGCACACAATGGACCGCAGACATCTTCTGATCACAGCCGCAGCAGGCGCGAGCTTCACGTTGCTGGGCACGCCGGCCATGGCGCAGACCAAATGGAACCTGCCTGCAGCCTATGCCAACACCAACTTCCACACCGAGAACCTCGTGGAATTCGCCAAGGATGTGGAGAAGCTCACGGCGGGCAAGCTCTCGATCACGGTGCATGGCGCTGCATCGCTGTTCAAGGCCCCTGAGATCAAGCGCGCGGTGGCCACCGGGCAGGCACAGGTTGGTGAAGTGCTGATCTCGATCCACGAGAACGAGAACCCGCTGTTCGGCATCGATGTGGTGCCGTTCCTTGCCACGTCATTCGCGGATTCCCTGAAGCTCTGGAACGCCGCCAAGCCCGAGATCAGCAAGGCGCTTGATGCGCAAGGCTTGATGGTGCTGTTCACCGTGCCATGGCCTCCGCAGGGCATCTACGCCAAGAAGGAGCTGAACTCGGTCGCGGACATGAAGGGCCTCAAGTGGCGCGCCTACAATGTCGGCACGTCCCGCATCGCGGAAATCGTTGGGGCCCAGCCCCTCACCATTCAGGCCGCCGAATTGCCTCAGGCGCTGGCCACCGGCGTCGCGGACAGCTTCATGTCGTCAGGTGCCACGGGCTATGACAGCAAGGTCTGGGAGAGCCTGACGCATTTCTACGACACGCAGGCCTGGATGCCCAACAACATCACCTTCGTGAACAAGGCAGCCTTCAATGCTCTCGACAAGCCCACGCAGGACGCCGTTCTGAAGGCGGCTGCCGAGGCTGAAACCCGTGGCCGCAAGATTTCCGAGGAGAAGACCGCCTGGTACTTCAAGGAGCTCGCCGCCAAGGGCATGAAGGTTCAACCACCATCAGCCTCATTCAAGGCCGAGCTTGCCAAAGTCGGCGAAACTTTGACAGCTGATTGGGCGAAAAAGGCCGGAGCGGTCGGCGAGGCCGTGGTCAACGCCTACAAGAAGTAAGCTTCCTTGTCATCCCCGGCGAGCGAAGCGAGCAAAGGGGATCCAGACTGACAGCTGCCACCTGCTAAGGCTCCTGTTCTGGATCCCCCTCCCCTCCGCTTCGCTGCGGCCGGGGATGACAAAAGCGTCTTGCGTCATCGCATCTTTTTCTGCAGTTTCGGATCAAGACGGTCGCGCAGCCCGTCTCCCACCAGATTGACCGCCAGCACCACCAGCGCCAGTGCCAGTCCTGGGCAGAAGATCGTCCAGGGTGCGCGTCCAAGAAACAGCCGCGACCCCGCGATCATGTTACCCCATGTCGGGATTTCGGGCGGAATGCCCGCGCCGAGGAACGACAGCGAGGCCTCGATCAGGATGGCCGAAGCGCAGATATAGCTGGCTTGCACGATCAGCGGTGGCAACGTGGACGGCAGGATATGCCGGATCAGAAGCATCGGAATGCGGGTGCCGGTGGCGATGGCGGCCTCGACAAAAGGCTCCTCGCGCGTTGTCAGCACCACGCCGCGTACGAGGCGGACCACACGCGGTATTTCCGGAATGGTGATCGCCATGATCACGATGGCCACGCCGCCCTTGGTCAGCGATACCAGCGCAATGGCGAGCAGAATGGCCGGTATCGCCATCAGCCCGTCCAGCATCCGGCTGACGATCGCATCGACGCGCCGGAAATACCCTGACAGCAGACCGATGATGAGGCCGAGGCTCACGGACATGAAGGCCACTACCAGCCCGACCAGCAATGATACCCGCGCACCATAGGCCGTCCGCGCGAAGACATCGCGGCCCAGATTGTCCGTGCCGAAAAGAAAACGCTCGGACGGCGGCTTGAGACGCTCGATCGGCTGCATCAGCAACGGATCTCCCGCAATCCACGGCGCGATGAGGGCGACCACGGCCATGAAGCCCAGGATCACGCAGCCCGCCACCAGCGTCGGATTACGCCGGACAAAGGTTTTCCAGCCTCCGCGACGCACCCCGTTGAGCGCAGGATCAAGAACCGCATCGCTCATTTGTAGCGAATCCGCGGATCAAGCAGCATGTAGGTCAGATCAACCAGCAGGTTGATGATCACATAGACGCCGGAAAAGATCAGGATCACGCCTTGAATGATCGGATAATCGCGCTTGGCGATGGCATCGACCACAAGACGTCCGACGCCGGGAATGTTGAAAACGGTTTCGGTGATGACCACACCGCTGATCAAAAGCGCAACGCCAATGCCGATGATCGTGACGATGGGCACGCCGGCATTCCGCAACGCATGTTTCAGCAGCATCGTGCGCGTGCTGACGCCTTTCGCCACGGCGGTGCGGATGTAATCCTCCTCCAGGACCTCCAGCATTGTCGCCCGGGTAATGCGCGCGATCAGTGCCACATAGGCCAGCCCCAGCGCGATGGCAGGCAAAGTCAGATTCCTCAGCCAGGGCCCGATCCCCTCGGCGATCGGCGTGTAGCCCTGCACGGGCAGCCAGCGCAGCTGGATGGCGAAGACATAGATCAGGATATAGCCCACCACGAAGACCGGCACCGAGAAGCCAACCACCGAAATGACCATCAGCAGCCGGTCGATCAGCGAGCCCGCTTTCCACGCAGCAATCACACCAAAGGTGACCGCGATCACCACCGCCACCAGCAGCGTGGCCAGCGCCAGCGAGACCGTCGGCTCCAGCCGCTGTCCCACCAGCTTGAGCACTGGTTCGTTGGAAAAGATCGAGATGCCAAGATCACCCTGCACCACATGGCTGACCCAGCGCAGGAACTGCACAGGGAGCGGATCATCAAGGCCAAGCTTCTGGCGAATTCCGTCGATCTGTTCGGATGTGGCGTTGTCGCCCGCGATGATCGCAGCCGGATCTCCCGGCGACAGATGCAGGAGCAGGAAAACAAACACGCCAACCATCGCCATGACGACCAGCGTGGAGAGCAGCCTCTGGATGACATAGGAAATCATGACGCCGAATAGCGCACAGTTTCGCGATGCTTGGCAAGGCCATTGCGAAGAGTTTGCCTCCAAACCGGCTTGAACATCGCCTGCACTTGGCGCAAGGTTTTTGAAAGATCATCGAGGTTTTCATCATGCGCTTTGCGACAGCCCTACTCACCCTTGCGGCCTTGACCGCCACACTGGCGTCTGCGCAGGCCAATTCCTCCCGCATCAGGGCGGAAGACCGGGTCTTTGCCTACGATGCACAACTTCCAGCCTGCGATGACCCCGGCGTGATCGGTCGCATCCAGAGCCGATTCAATGCACGCGAGCCGCGCTTCTGGAACTCAAACCTCCAGATTGCCTCCGTCGACCGCATCCGCCAGACGCATTTCCGGCCCAACGGTCCAGACCTCATTCCGCGCCGCTATTGCACCAGCCGCGCACTCCTGTCGGACGGCAGATATCACGCCCTCGACTACTATCTGGTGGAAGATGCCGGAATGACCGGCTGGCATGGCAGCCTGCTGCTCGGCCTGATCCGGTTTCCCACGCCGGCATCCTACAACGTGGAATGGTGCGTGACCGGCCTGGATCGGCACCGGACCTTCGCGCCCGATTGCCGGATGGCGCGTCCATGAGTGGGTGGTCCATGAAGCGCTGGATCTTTGCCCTCGCCGCCCTCGCCCTGTCCGCCCTGCCTGCCGCCGCCCAGCGCGGCGACGCACCGGCGGGCGAATTTGATTTCTACGTGCTGGCACTCAGCTGGTCCTCAGGTTTCTGCGAGGTCGAGGGCGACAGCAAGGGCCGCGACCAATGCGCGGCCGGCAAGGGACTGGGCTTCGTGCTGCATGGCCTCTGGCCGCAAAACGAGCGCGGCTATCCGTCGGAGTGCGGTCCCGCCGGTCGCACACCCTCGCGCGCGGCCATCGATATCGCCAGGGATGCCTTCCCCAGCGAACCCCTGGCCCGCCACCAGTGGCGCAAGCATGGCACCTGCTCCGGCTCCAGCCCGACGGACTATTTCCGGGATTCAAAGGCGGCGCGGGACAAGATCATTGTGCCGAAGGAGTTTCAGAAGCCCGACAAGGAAAGCCGCTGGAGTCCGGTCGATATCGAACGGGCATTCATCGCGGTCAATCCGGGCCTGCGGGCAGACATGATGGCGATATCCTGCCGCAAGAGCGTGCTGAACGAGGTGCGTATCTGTCTGACGAAGGATCTCAGGGGCTTCAAAACCTGCGAGGAAATCGACCGAAGCGGCTGCCGGACGCGCGAAATTACCGTGCCGCCGGTGCGCTGACGGCAGATGCCGCATGGTAGCGCGGCGCAGGCGCTAGCCCCACCTGGTCGGCAACGGAGACACCCGTTACATAGAGTTTCCGGCTGGCGTCATTGAAATCACTGTGAAATTTCGAGAACGCGACCTCCATCGGTCGCGGGAAAATGGGGGCCACGTCCGGAGCACCAACGGCATAGGCCATCGTCAGAAGCGCGGCGATTCCATGTTCCATCCGAAGCGCCATCCGCGTGATCTCCCGGCTCATGCGATCGGTCCTCTGATCGCTCACGAGTCTGTGATAGCAGGAGGCTCCTGCTGAATTGCAAACCTGATCCGTAAAATATGAAAGATCGGCATGAATTATCGCCACGTCTATCACGCTGGAAATTTCGCGGATGTTTTCAAGCACGCGCTGCTCGCCCGCATTCTGGTACATCTCATGGCGAAAGATACGCCGTTTCGCTACATGGACACCCATGCAGGCATCGGCCTCTACGATCTGACGGCGGATGAATCGCGCCGGACCGGTGAGGCAGCAGCAGGCGTCGTGCGGTTCCTCGCGGCTCCGCGCAATCCGCAGCTCGACGCGCTCTTCCAGCCCTATCTGGCGACACTCAAGGCCTACAACGCGCTGGAAGGCCTGCATTATCCGGGGTCACCGATCCTGGCCGCCAACCTGATGCGCCCGACCGACCGGTTATCCCTGGCGGAGTTGCACAGGGAGGACAGCCGCGAACTGGTGCGCCGGTTTGAGCATGACCGGCGCGCGATTGTTTCCGCCATCGACGGATGGGCGGCCTTGAAGGCCTGGCTGCCGCCGCTGGAACGACGGGGTGTGGTGCTAATCGACCCGCCCTTCGAGGAAGCAGGCGAATTCGCACGCATGACCGAAGCGCTCGCTGCCGCGCATCTGCGCTGGGCCACGGGCATGTTCGCCTTCTGGTATCCCATCAAGGGCTGGCGGGAGCCGGACCGCTTCCACCGCGAACTCAAGGCGATGGCGATCCCCAAGACGCTGCGGCTGGAACTGCTGGTCGATGCGAACGGTGATGACACCAAGCTCAACGGCACGGGCATGGTGATTATCAACCCACCCTGGAAGCTGAAGGACGAAGCCGCCGCCATGCTGCCGTTCATGGCCAAGGCGATGGCACAGGGCCGCAAGACCAGCTGGCGCGTCGACTGGATCGTGGGAGAGTAGGAGCTTCCTTCCAACCATTGCGAAGCGCCGATACGCACCATATCTTGCGATCCGAGTGGCAGAACAGGGAGGCATCCATGTCGTGGTTCAAGGGCGGAACACCAGGCACCGGCGGACAGCCGCCTGTCGACCAGCCGGGCGGCGGATTCCTGGGCAGCGCGGGCGGCGCGCCCTTCGGCTCGCCCTGGGGCACCCCGGCCAGCCAGCCCTCCTACGGCTACAAGGCGCAACCTGGCCTGGCGGATGACATCGACTTCGAGATCAAGGGCTCGGAGATGCAATTCGTCGAGATCGAGCTTGATCCTGGTGAAAGCGCCATCGCGGAAGCTGGCTCGATGATGTTCAAGGATGCCCATGTGACCATGGAGACCATCTTCGGTGACGGTTCGCAGGCGTCTCAGCAGGGCGGCTTCATGGGCAAGCTGATGGGCGCGGGCAAGCGGCTGCTGACAGGAGAAAGCCTGTTCACCACGCAGTTCACCCATCAGGGCCAGGGCAAGGCGCGGGTTGGTTTTGCAGCGCCCTACCCCGGCAAGATCATTCCGCTGCGCCTGTCGGAGCTTGGCGGCACGCTGATCTGCCAGAAGGACAGTTTTCTGGTTGGTGCGAAGGGCGTCTCCATCGGCATCGCGTTCCAGAAGAAGATCATGACCGGCCTTTTCGGTGGCGAAGGCTTCATCATGCAGAAACTGCAAGGCGACGGCTGGGTGTTCTGCCATGCCGGGGGCTCGATCCTCGAACGCCAGCTTCAGCCGGGCGAAGTGCTGCATGTCGATACGGGCTGTGTTGTGGCCTATACCACCGGGATCGATTTCGATGTGATCCGCGCGGGTGGCGTCAAGTCGATGATCTTCGGTGGTGAGGGCGTGTTCTTCGCGCAACTGACCGGACCCGGCCATGTCTGGCTGCAATCGCTCCCCTTCTCGCGCCTTGCCGGCCGCATTCTCGCCAATGCAGCGGGCGGCGCGGAAGAAGGCTCGGTGCTCGGTGGCCTCGGGGGCCTTCTGGACGGCGACAACCGATAAGCGGGATCCGGCAACGCCGATCAGAAAAACTGTTGGCATTCATCACGGCGCGGGACTTGCGGGCCAGTCCAACGTCCCGCATTGTGTGAGCGCTCGTCCAGAGAGATCCTTCACCGAAAGCCCGATGTGAGTCCGGTCCGACACGTTCACAACGCCGTCCAGCGGGTCTCGTCCACCGTCGCCGTGCTGCCGTCCAATCTCGTGGCTTCCGGGCTGATGATCGCAGCCTTCGTTACTTTCACGATGATGGCCGTGATGATCCGCGAAGTTGGTCCTCATATCCCGATCGTCGAAATCGTTTTCGTCCGGCAGTGCATGGCGATGGTCTTTCTGGCACCGTCCTTCTGGAGCGCGCGAGAGAGTATCCGTGCTCCCAAGCGGCTCCGGTTGCATGTCGCACGCGGCGTCACGGCCACGGTTTCGATGATCTGCGGTCTGACAGCGACACTGCTGATACCGCTGGCCGATGTCACGGCGATCCAGATGGCGGAAGTTCTGATCGTAACAGTGCTTGCGGCCGTGTTTCTGGGGGAGCGGGTGGGCTGGCGGCGCTGGGCCGCGACGCTGGTCGGCTTCATCGGTGTCATCGTCATGCTGCGTCCATTCGGCGGCGGCGTCAGCTTTTACGCCAACCTTGCGCTGCTGGGCGCATTGTTCGGAGCTCTGAACATGATCGTGCTGCGGGCTGGCGCCAAATACGACAGGATCGAGACAGTGTTGTTCTGGCAAGGCATCGTGGTGCTCGCCCTCGTGTCGCCACTGGCCTTCTCCGGCTGGGTGCAGCCGACCCTGATGCAGGCGGGTGCATTGCTGTTCATGAGCATCATTTTCACCCTGGGGCTCTGGCTGGTCACGCTGGCCTTGCGCATGGGCGAAACGTCGGCGCTGGCACCACTGCACTATCTGCGCCTGATCATGATGGGCGGCGTGGGCTGGGCGCTCTATGGCGAAGTGCCAACCATCGCGACTGTCATCGGTGCCGCCCTCGTTCTGACCGCCGCCACCTATACAATCCGGCGCAATGCTGAGAAACATCCAGAGAAGGTGCCGGTCGATCCCACATTGGGTTGAACGGCAGGATACCATGACAATGATCACGCCAATGAGGTTCCATGCCCCACTATGACGTCATCGTCGCCGGAGTAGGCGGCATGGGCTCATCCACCTGCTACCATCTCGCCAGACGCGGCCAGCGCGTGCTTGGTCTGGAGCGCTTTGATCTGGGCCATGCCATGGGATCCTCGCATGGCATGACGCGCATCATCCGCATCGCCTATTTCGAGGGCACGCAATATGTCCCGCTGCTGAAGCGCGCCTCCCAGCTCTGGCAGGAGACTGGCAACGAGGCGGGCGTGCAGCTGTTCTTCAAGACGGGCTCTCTCGACATTGCCGCGGAAGGTGCGGGCTTTGCAGAAAGCTCCCTCAAATCGTGCCTTGAACACGACCTTCCCCATGAGCTGTTGTCAAAAGCCGACATCCGGAAGCGCTATCCGGCCTTTCATCTGCCAGATGGTCATATCGCCAACTGGCAGCCCGATGGCGGCTTCATTGCGTCCGAGCGCGCGATCTACGCCCATGCCGGACTTGCGATGAAACACGGTGCGCAATTGCGCTTCAACGAGCCCGTCCTGTCATGGAAAACCACGGCCAGTGGCGGGGTTGAGGTCACGACGGAGCGCGAGACCTATACCGCCGGGAGCCTCGTGCTGTCGTCCGGAGCCTGGATGCCGGAACTGGTGCCGGTGCTGGGCAAGACCGAGACCATCGTGAAACAGGCCATCGGCTGGTTTGGCGTCCGACGCCCCGAGCTGTTCCAGCCCGACAATTTTCCGGTGTTCATCCTCACGGTCGAAGAGGGTAATTTCTACGGCTTCCCCCTGTGGGAGCATCCTGGCTTCAAGCTCGGCGGGCCGCATTTCGCCCGCGAACCCATCGATCCCAACGACCATGACCGCACGCCAAGCCCCAAACAGGTCACAGCAATCCGCGATTGCCTGCGCAAGTACATTCCCGATGCAGCTGGCGATCCGCTCACCATCAAGGGTTGCATGTACACCGTGACGCCCGACGAGCATTTTGTCGTGGATACGCTGCCCGACGCCCCGCAGGTCGTGGTTCTCTCGCCCTGCTCGGGCCATGGCTACAAGTTCTGCAGCGTGCTGGGAGAAGTGGCCGCCGACCTTGCGACGACAGGAGAGACGCGCTTTGACATCTCGCCGCTGTCGATCCGGCGGCTGGCGGCGTGAGCGTCAGATCTGGTAGGCGACGCGGAACCCGCCCCAGTGGCGGTTGCGCACGGTAATCGGCGCCACATATTCCTTCAGAACAACGATGTTGCCGCCGCCCATGTCCCGGCGATAAGCGTGAATGAGATAGGGCTGCATGGAGCGCGCACAGGTCAGCCCTGCACGGTCATCGAAGATGCGGCGGTTGCGGCAGTTCGCCGTGTTCCAGACCGGATCACCCGCCCGTTGCGGCTTGGAATATTCCACGTTGTGCACGGGAAGGTAGCCGTTGCGGTCCACCGCGCAGCAAAAGATGATGCGGTCATCACTGTCCTTGAGGCTCTCCTGCAAAGGGATCAGCCAGCGTTCGAGGTTGGCCAGGATCGGCGAGGTGTACTGCTGCGGGTTGCTGCCAGGGATCGGTGTGTACTGCACATCGAACAGCGCCTGTTCCGACACTTCTCGGTCGGTAACAGCCGCGTCAAAGATACGGGAGATCGCGTTTGCGGCTTCCTGGGAACGACGGATCAACGGCAGCGCGTCCTGCTCGAGCGCCTGGAACATGGCCTCGATGCCGATTTGAAACTCCGGCGACGGCACGTGGAAACTGCAATGGACACCAAGCGGGCTTCTGGCAACAACCCGCGTCTGGACCGCAG
>JANMFA010000501.1:0-3485 GCA_031377545.1 Hyphomicrobiales bacterium
TCCAGCTTCAGTTCCGTCGCAATCCGGTCGAGCATCTGGCGGCCTTGGGCCTGTCCGCCAGCATTGCCACCGCCGGGCGGTCCTCCGGCCGGGGCCGGCGCAAAGGGATTGGGCACGGCAGCGGGCTGGGCAGTGGCGGGATTGGGCTGCTCGCCGGGCGGACGCCAGCGCAAGGCGGCGTTGGAGAGCCTGAGCACATTCTCACGCCTTTCCGTGAAGATGCGCAATGTGGCAGTCATGCCCGGCTTGAGCGCGAGATCAGCGTTCGGAACCTCGATGATCGCGGTATAGATCACCACGTTCTGCAGGGTCTGCGATCCGAGCCGCACGGTCTTGACCTTGCCGCTGAACTCACGCGCCGGGAAGGCAGTTACCGTGAAGGTGACGTCCTGCCCGTCCATGACGCGGCCCACATCGGCCTCGTCAACATTGGCGTAGATTTCGATCTTCGTCATGTCCTGCGCCACAAGGAACAGCGTAGGCGCCTGCAGCGATGCCGCGACGGTCTGTCCCAATTCGATGTTGCGCTGGATGACGATGCCGTCGACGGGAGAGCGGATTTCACTGTTGCGGATGTCCACCTCGATCTGGCGCACCACCGCCTCGCGCTGTGCAATCTGGGCATCAATGGACAACAGCTGCGACTGGGCGACCTTCAGCTCGGCGGCCTGCGCCTGCTCGGTCGCATCGACAACCCTGATCTGCGCCATAGCCTGATCGCGGACGGCCGCCTGTGTTTGTGACTGCAAACGCGCCTGCTGCAGCGTCACTTCCGAGGCAATCTGGCGGTTGTTGAGTGCGGTCTGGCGCTCAAGCGTTTTCTGGGCATCGGCGACCATGGCATCCGCCTTTTTCACATTCGCCATGGCATCGGCCCGCGTGGCACCAAGTTTGAGGATATCAGCCCTGACCTTGTCGATCTGTGATTTCTGTATCTCCAGCAGCGCTCTGGCCTGGGCAGCATCGGCGCGGGCACCATCAAGGCGCGCACGGGTCTGCTCGGCGTTGAGCCGCGCCAGGATATCGCCCGATTTCACGTTGCTGTTGTAATCCGCCAGAATTTCCAGCACCTGGCCGGAAACCTGCGATCCCACGATGGCTGTGGCGGTTGGGTTGATCGTGCCCGTCGCGCTGACGGCAGCGATGATGGACCCCCGCTCGACCGAGGCCGTGCGCCAGGCAATTTCAGCCGTGGCGTTCGATCGCGACTGGCCCACGCCATACCACACTGCGCCCCCCGTGAGGGCGACAGCTCCGATGAGCAAAAGCAGGCGGCGCATGGTGTTGGTATTCCGGTTGTGTCGCAATCATTGTAGCACCCTGCGGCAAGGCGGTCATCTGGCGCTTCCACGGCGGAACAGTGGCTTTACAAATATTTACGCGGCCTTTTGCGCCTTGCTCTCCCGGCCATGGCATGGTTTCTGGACATGCACCCCGAACAGGATACCTCCATGCTGCGCGCCACCAGAGCCGGTCATTTCCACCTCGCCATCGCCGATACTGTCGTCCTCGATTTCGAGGAGCGCCGCCGCCGCCGGGGTGTCGTGAAAGCCGTGTCCGGCCTCGAGTTCCTGGTTGATCTCGCCGATGTGCCCGCACTTGGCCGCGGTGACGGCTATGTGCTGGAAGATGGCCGCATGATCGAGATCGTGGCGGCTCCCGAGGAACTGCTCGAGGTGCGCGGCAAGGACCCGCTGCACACCACGCGGCTGGCCTATCACCTGGGCAACCGCCATCTCGAATGCGAGATTTCAGCGCGCTTCATCCGCATCCGCCGCGATCATGTCATCGCGGATATGCTGAAGGGTCTGGGCGCGAAGGTGGTGGAGGTGGAGGCTCCGTTCCACCCGGAAGGCGGTGCCTATCATCAGGGTGGTCATGAGCACGTACACCATGATCACCATGATCATGGGCACAAGCACGGTCCTGATTGTGGCCACGATCATGATCACGACCACAAGCATGGGCATTGAACGCCTTCTCGTCTGGTTCTCGCCCGCGTTTCCCATCGGTGCCTTCAGCTTCTCGCACGGTCTTGAATGGGCGGTGGAAGCGAGCGACGTTACTGATCGCGAGAGCCTTGAGCGCTGGCTTTCAGCCCTAATCCAGCGCGGCAGCGGCTGGTCGGATGCGGTGCTGTTTTCCGTCGCGCACCGTGCAATCGAGGCCAAAACCCCGAAACGCCTGAAGGAGGCGGCTGAACTCGCAATCGCGCTTCAACCTTCGAAGGAACGCCGCCTTGAAGCCACGATGCAAGGCGATGCCTTCGTCAAGGCGGTGGAAACGGCGTGGACCAACGCGGGGCTTGAAACGCTGCGCCAGACCGCCGCACCGCCCTTCGCGCTTTGCATAGCCGCTGCCTGCGCTTCCGCCGGGGCTGGCATTGCCCGCGAGGCCTCGATCACGGCCTTTCTCACAGTTTTCGCGCAAAACCTCGTCTCATCAGCCGTGCGCCTCGCCCCCATCGGCCAGAGCGACGGCCTGCGCGTATTGGCTGCCCTTGAGCCCGTGATCGCCGCCACGGCGCGCGAGGCAACGCGGGCTTCGCTGAAGGACGTGGGCGGACTTGCCTTCCGCTCGGATATCGCTTCCATGCGGCATGAAACACAGATGACGAGGTTGTTCCGCTCATGACGCACTTGCCCGCAGGAAAATCCCCCAATGGTCCGCTGCGCGTCGGCGTCGGCGGCCCGGTCGGCTCCGGCAAGACCGCGCTGATGGACGCGCTGTGCAAGCGCCTGTCCAAAACCTACGACATCGCGGCCATCACCAACGACATCTACACCAAGGAGGATGCCGAGTTCCTGACGCGGTCCGGCGCGCTGCCGCCCGAGCGCATCATGGGCGTGGAAACCGGTGGCTGTCCGCATACCGCGATCCGCGAGGATGCCTCGATCAACCTCGCGGCGGTGGCGGAGATGCGCGGGCGCTTCCCCGATCTCGACGTGATCCTGATCGAATCGGGCGGTGACAATCTCGCAGCCTCGTTCAGCCCGGAACTGGCTGATCTCACGATCTATGTCATCGATGTGTCAGCGGGCGACAAGATCCCGCGCAAGGGCGGCCCCGGCATCACGCGCTCTGATCTGCTGGTGATCAACAAGATCGACATCGCGCAATATGTCGGCGCTGATCTGGGTGTGATGGACCGCGATTCGAAGATGATGCGCAAGGAGCGCCCGTATGTCTTCACCAACGTGCGCGGAGGCGTGGGCGTCGAGGCGGTGGAGGCGTTTATCGTGCAAAGGGGTGGTTTGGGGGTTTAGCCAAGCTGCCTCTTCTCCCCTTGCGGGGGAAGGTGGTCGGCGGATGCCGACCGGATGAGGGGTCGCGCAGTTCTGAGAGGCTTGTGCAACCCCTCATCCGACCTTCGCAAACGCGAAGGCCACCTTCTCCCGCAAGGGGAGAAGGGAAAGCAGCCACCCTCAATCCTCATAGCTATGCCCTGCCCTCAATCCTTCCCGCACGCGATGCGCGATCTTCAA
>JANMFA010000523.1:0-3387 GCA_031377545.1 Hyphomicrobiales bacterium
GTGCGTGTGCCGAAGCTGGCATAGATCGCGAGCCGATAGCGCATTTTGGCCAGCCAGCGCCGGTTGGTCATGTCGAGGGCGACAGCGCCCATGAAAAACAGGATCACCGATGCCAGGCCGAGGAAATTTTCCGTCCGCTGCCAGAAGCTTGCCAGTGGGTGCTGACCGCCGATTTTCTTGAGCACACTTGCCCCGGGCAGCGCCGTGCCCACCCAGTTTTCGATCGCCCGTTGCTGGCTTTCATCCGCAGTGACCAGATAGCGCGTGCGGGCCTTGCCGCTGATCGATGCGCCCGTGAGGCTCCTGGTGTGCACCATGGCCCGCTGGGTCGTGCTGTGCCCTTCCATGATGCGGTCGGGTTCATGAAACAGGATGGCGCTGAGCCGCAAGTCTGTGCCGCCGATGGTGAGAATGTCACCCACCTGCGTCCGCAGCCGGCTGGCCAGCCGCGATTCAAGCCAGATTTCGCCAATTTTGGGCCCCCGGCTGACGGCGCGCCCGGTGGCGGCCGGTGTGTCGCCAATCTGAAGATTGCCCTGCAACGGGTAAGCGTCGTCAACCCGTTTCAACTGCACGCGGGCCCATTGATCCTTGTGTGTGAGGGTGATGTCGCCCAACTGCGTCACCGAAACGCGCGGTGCCAGGGATCTCAACGCAGCTTCGTCCGCGCTCTTCATCGGCACATGGCTTTCAACCACCAGATCAGAGCCCAGCATCTGATCGAGATTGTCGGCCAGATAGCGTTGGATCGACGCGCTGGTGAGCGTCAGCGTCATCAGGAAAAACAGCAGGGCCGTTTGCGTGGCCATGCTGATGGATCCGTCGCCGCCCTTAAGGTCACGCCAGCAATTTTCCAGGATCAGTTTGAACCTGTTCATGCCGCTGCCTTCAGCTGTCCGGATTCCAGCAGCAGGCTTGCATCGGCACGCATGGCCAACTGTCGGCTATGGGTCACAATCACCAGGCCGCACCCGGTTTCGCGGGCGCAGTCAAACATCAACCCGGCCACGCTTTCAGAGGTTTGCATGTCCAGATTGCCGGTGGGCTCATCAGCGAAGATAAAGCGCGGAGCGGTCACAAACGCCCGCGCCACTGCAATGCGCTGCTGCTCACCGCCGCTCAATTGGTGGGGGCGATGCCGGGCACGGTGTTTCAGCCCCACCTTTTCCAGCCAGAGGGCCGCGATGTCGAACGCGTGCCCGTTGCCCTTCAGGCGCAGCGGCAGTGCCAGATTGCCGATGGCATCGAGCTCCGGCATCAGATGAAATTGCTGGAAAATGAAGCCGGAATTGGCGCGCATCGTCAGCGCGTTCACGTGGGCACCGCCGATGGTGAAGCACACCTGGCCGCCCGCCGGTATCTCCAGGCCGGCGGCAATCGACAGCAGGCTGGACTTTCCCGCTCCCGAAGGGCCGATAATGGCCAGCGTTTCGTTCGCACTGATGGTGCATGAAAGCCCGTGGAAAAGTTCGATCCGTTCGCTGGCCGTCTCAAAATGGTGGCTAATACTGGTTAATTCGATCGTATCCTGCACGATTTGCTCCTGTCGCTTCGCAGAGCTGCACCCACGGCAGTGTCTAACGAAGGTGAACGTCAGCACGCCAACAGTCGTTGGAGCGGCGAAGCAAGCGGCGGAAAAACGAATTGGTGGACGTCCGGCCTGCTTCGAGGCGGCGCTCGTACCGCGGCGAACGTCAAGCGTTCGTCAAACGGTCAGCAACTGGGCTTCACCTGTCGGTTGGTCCAGCTGCGCGCTTCGTCCGATAATGTTTCAACAAGCTGGATTTTAAAGAAGATCTTCCCGCCGCTTTGCCGCTGCAACCGCCAATGGCTGAACGCGCCAATTATTAACTTTTGGTGCTATATTGGTTAGACAATAGACTGTACGGGACAAGTGGGTCTTGATCACGCCGTGCGCGACGTTAGTTTTCTACCTGATGCTACGACCGATCGGGATTCAAGATGAACGAGGTCTTCTGGACTCACATCTTTGGGAAGGATCTGGAGGCCGCCAGCGGTGTTGGCGGCGTGCTGGTTATCGACACCAAAACAACTGTGCAGGAACCGTCGGAGCGACGCATCGACAGCGAGCGAGACCCCATGCAGCGGCTGTTCGATCAGGCCCCTGGGTTCATGTGTGTCATGCGCGGACCCGATCATGTTTACGAGATGGCGAACCGTGCCTACATCGAGCTTGTCGGCCGGGCAGACCTGATCGGCCGGCCGGTGAGTGCGGTCGTGCCTGAGGCAATAGCCCAAGGGTTCGTGACGCTGCTCGATGAGGTTTATGCGAGCGGCGAGGCGTATATCGGAAGGCAACAGCGCATTGTCCTTCGGCGCGCCGACAGCGGTGAGCAGGGCGAGCGGTTCCTTAATTTCATTTATGCACCGATGTTTGATGAAGACGGCCGGGTTGCCGGCATCGTCTGTCAAGGGGTCGACGTCACCGACATCTCGCGTGCAGCGCTCGCCATTGCCGAAAGCGAAGCCCGTTTCCGGATGATGGCGGACAATGTGCCAATGATGATTTGGGTGACGGACCCTGCGGGTGACTGCACCTATCTCAATACACGCTGGTATGAACTGACCGGTCAAACCACTGCACAAGGGTTGGGTCTGGGCTGGACTGATGCCACTCACCCCAATGATCGAGATCGCGTGGCCGCGACGTTTCTCGAGGCGAATGCGACTCAGGCTCCGTTTCGGATCGAGTACCGGCTGCGCCTTGCAGACGGCAGCTATCGCTGGGTTCTCGACGCAGCCGTCCCCCGCTTCGACGCCTCAGGAACATATCTTGGGTATGTCGGCTCGGTCGTCGATATCGATGACCGGCACGAAACCGACCTGCGCATGCAGCTCAGCGAAGGCCGATTCCGGGCGGCGGTGGGTGCCGTCAATGGCTATTTGTGGACCAACAACGCGGCCGGCGACATGGTCGGCGAGCAGGAGGGATGGCACAGGCTGACCGGCCAGACGCCGCCGGAATATGTTGGCTTTGGCTGGGCATCGGCGGTCCACCCCGACGACGCAGCAGCAACGGTCTTGGCCTGGCAGGCCGCCGTCGAAAACCACAGCGTCTTTGCGCACGAACATCGCGTTCGCCGCCGCGACGGCGTGTGGCGGCACTTCGCGGTGCGCGCTGTGCCGATACTCGACAGCGCCGGTGATATTGTCGAATGGGTTGGCATCCACACTGACATTACCGAGCAACGCGCCGCCGAAGCAGCGCTGTTGACGCTCAACACCGAGCTTGAAGACCGTATCGAGGCCGAGGTCGCGGCGCGTCTGCAGGTCGAGAGTACGTTGCGGCAAAGTCAGAAAATGGACGCGCTTGGTCAACTGACAGGTGGCATCGCTCACGATTTCAACAATATGCTGAGCATCATC
>JANMFA010000525.1:0-1814 GCA_031377545.1 Hyphomicrobiales bacterium
CTCCTCATGCTGAGGAGCCCCAAAGGGGCGTCTCGAAGCACGCACTCCCTTTGTGCAATACACTTGATGTGAATCGCCGATGCTGACTGCAATCCTCGCAGGCTTTTTCCTTGGCGGCTCGCTGATCATCGCGATCGGTGCGCAGAACGCTTTCGTGCTCCGGCAGGGGCTGCTGCTCAGGCATGTGTTCCCGGTCGTCCTGTTTTGCGCGGTCTCTGATGCCACCCTCATCCTGCTGGGCGTCGCGGGCTTCGGCGAAGCCATCAAGGCAGCGCCTGCGCTGCTGAAAGCCGTGACCTGGGGCGGCGCGGCTTTCCTGTTCTGGTACGGTTTCACGGCCTTCCGCCGAGCAATGACACAAAACGCGCTGGAAACCGGGCAGGGCGGCGATCTCTCGCTTTCAGCCGCCATTGCCCAATGTGCGGCCTTCACCTGGCTGAACCCGCATGTCTATCTCGACACGGTCGTGCTTGTCGGCGGCATCTCGACCACATTCGGCGAGAACCGCTGGTGGTACGCGCTGGGAGCGGCGACCGCGTCCTTCGTTTGGTTCTTCGCCCTGGGCTACGGCGCGCGCTTGCTGACGCCGGTGTTCCGGAAGCCGGGCGCATGGAAAGCGCTGGATATCCTCATCGGTTGCGTGATGTGGGCGCTGGCCGTGAAAGTTCTGACCACATCCCTTTGACGGGGGCTGCCGAAACGTGAATAACGCGCGTCAGAAAGAGCCTGTCATGACCGTCTTTGCACCGAAATCCGATTTCCTCCGCACGCTGCAAGAGCGCGGCTTCATCCATCAATGCTCCGATTTCGCGGGGCTGGATGCGCTGGCCGTGAAAGGTGAGGTAACGGGGTATATCGGCTTTGACGCCACAGCGCCGTCTCTCCACGCAGGATCGCTCGTGCAGATCATGATGCTGCACTGGCTGCAGAAGACCGGCAACAAAGCCATCGCGCTGATGGGCGGCGGCACAACGATGGTGGGTGATCCATCGGGGCGGGATGAATCCCGCAAGATGCTGACGC
The DNA here is from genome assembly GCA_031377545.1 of Hyphomicrobiales bacterium. Lineage (GTDB taxonomy): Bacteria > Pseudomonadota > Alphaproteobacteria > Rhizobiales > Beijerinckiaceae > JADCCX01. Next base: position 1,024 of record JANMFA010000525.1, read on the forward strand.
TTCAGGACATCGAGAACAACAAGGCGGGCATCAAGTCGGTTTTCGCCAAGTTCCTCACCTTCGGCTCCAAGCCGAATGACGCCATCATGACGGACAATGCGGAATGGCTGACAACGCTCAACTGGATCGAGATGCTGCGCGATATCGGCAAGCATTTCTCGGTCAACCGTATGTTGAGCATGGATTCGGTGAAGCTGCGCCTTGATCGCGACAACGAAAATGGCCTGAGCTTCATCGAGTTCAACTACATGATCCTGCAGTCCTATGATTTCACGGTTCTGGCAAAGCGCCACGGCTGCAACCTGCAGATGGGCGGTTCGGACCAGTGGGGCAACATCGTCAACGGCATCGATCTGGGGCGGCGATTGGGCCTGCATCAGCTCTATGCGCTGACGACGCCGCTGCTGACGACATCATCCGGTGCAAAGATGGGCAAGACGGCGGCAGGTGCGGTCTGGCTAAATGCCGACATGCTGACGCCCTATGACTATTGGCAATACTGGCGCAACGCCGAAGACGCCGATGTGGTGAAATTCCTCAAGCTTTTCACCGTCTTGCCGATAGCTGAGATCAACCGTCTTGCTGCGCTTGGCGGAGCCGAGATCAACGAGGCGAAGAAGATTCTGGCGAATGAAGCGACGGCGCTGGTGCATGGACGGGATGCGGCGGATCAGGCGGCAGAAACGGCGCGGCAGACCTTCGAGGAAGGTGCGACCGCCTCAAGCCTGCCGACGGTTCTGGTTGGTGCTTTGGAGCTTTCCGATGGTCTTGGCGTTCTGACGGCCTTCGTG
>JANMFA010000526.1:0-2254 GCA_031377545.1 Hyphomicrobiales bacterium
CCTGTCGCAGAACAACAGCGACTATCAACTGGCCTCGACGCTCTATGGAAAGAGCCTGTCCTATCTGCGTCTCGCGCTTGGCAAGAGGGCCTGACCGCCATGGATTTTCTCAAGTCAATCCAGGTCGCCGTTTCCGGGCTCAAGGCCCAGTCCGGCCGCATGCGCGTCATCTCGGAAAACATTGCGAACGCCGACAGCGTTGCGCAAAATCCCAATGTCGATCCCTATCGCCGCAAGATACCGACCTTCGAGCGGCGTTTCGACCGGGAGCTGGAAGCCCAGACAGTCAGCATGGGCAAAGTCGCCCGGGACCAGCGCGCATTCCAGACACGCCTGGAACCGGGCCATCCGGCTGCAGACAAGAACGGCTACGTCAAGCTTCCCAACGTCAGCAGCACGATCGAAAGCATGGACCTGCGCGAGGCCCAGCGCTCCTATGAAGCCAATCTGAACGTTGTCACCTCGACCCGCCGCATGATCCAGCGCACGCTGGAACTGCTGCGGGCATAACCCTACGGAACTGATCAATGGCCAGTCCAATTTCGGCAGCGGGCACCTATGCCGCCATGCAGAAGATCGGCATGGGCGGCATTTCGCCCACGCAGGTCAGTCGCCCCGATGGCGGTGCGACCGGCCAGGGCGGCTTTGCCGGCGTCCTCCAGCAATTTGTCGGCGGCACAGCCGATACGGCGCGAAAGGCCGAGGCCTCGATGGTTCAGGCGACGGCAGGCAAGGGTGACCTTGTCGAGGTCGTCACAGCCATCGCCGAAAGCGAAGCGGCACTCGAAACGCTCGTCGCAGTGCGCGACAAGATGATTGCGGCCTACGAAGAGATCATGCGGATGCCTATCTGATGAACGGCGCTGAAATCCTCGACGTCGCCCGTGACGGCATATTCACCTTCTTCAAGGTCGGGATGCCCATCATGCTGATCGGCCTTGTGATCGGCCTTGTTGTGTCCCTTTTCCAGGCACTGACGCAGATCCAGGAGCAGACACTCGTCTATGTGCCCAAGATCATCTCGACCTTTCTGGGCCTGCTGTTTCTGATGCCGTTCATGAGCGATGCGATGAGCAGCTACATGACCCGCGTGGCCGCCAAGATCATCAGCGGCGGATAGCAGCCGTCATGACCATCATCACAACCCAGAACCAGGTTGTGCGGCCAGGCCAGGAACTCAGGGCCCACGCATGAACCTGACAATCCTCCCGGAGTTTGCGGCAGCGTTCGTGCTGGTGTTCGCAAGAGTCGGCACGCTGGTGATGCTGATGCCCGGCATTGGTGACCGGACCATTCCGGCGCGGATGCGCCTGTCATTCGCCCTGCTGCTGTCATTGCTGCTGATGCCGCTGATCCGCCAGACCCTGCCACCCACATCTGGCGGGATCGAGCCCTTTGTGAAACTGCTCATTCTGGAAGTGCTGATAGCGCTCATGATCGGCATGGCGGTACGTGTCACTCTGTCGGCCATGCAATTGGCCGGTACGGTGATCGCGCAGCAGATGGGGCTGTCCTTCTCGGCGACGGTGGATCCAACGGCCGGCGTCCAGAATCCCACCATTGCGACATTTCTGGTGCTTGTCGCCACGGCCATGATCTTCGCGCTTGATCTGCACCATCTGTCGATCCGCGGCATGCATGACAGCTATTCCCTGCTGATGCCAGGCGAGGTGCCGCCGGTAGGCGATGCGGTGCAGCTTGTGCTGAAGACCTTCGTTGCGGCCTTCAAGATCGGCATCCAGATATCAGCCCCGTTTCTCGTTTTCGCCATTGTCTTCAACCTGGGGCTGGGCGTGCTGTCGCGCTTGATGCCTCAGTTGCAGATTTTCTTCCTCGCCATGCCAGCGACCATCCTGATCGGGACGCTTATCCTGCTCGCGGCGATCAGCGTGATGATGAATGTCTTTCTGGGCCATTTTGCCGCCGTCCTCGGCCAGTTTGTCGTCCGGTGAACTGACATGGCGGGCAGCGACGACCAAGACCAGAAAACCGAACAGCCGACCCAGCGAAAGCTCGACAAGGCGATCGAGCAGGGTGACGTCGCCAAGAGCCAGGAAGTCACCAGCCTTTTTATTCTCGGTACCGCAACACTGACCTTCATGATCAGTTCGGGAACAATCGGCATCGATCTCACCGCCAAACTACGGGGCATGATTGGCAATCTGCACCTGATTTCCATGGATGCTGCCGGGCTGAAGAGCCTTGCCTGGTTTTCGGTTCTTGCGGTCCTGAGTGCGGTCGCGATCCCGTTCGC
>JANMFA010000535.1:0-3112 GCA_031377545.1 Hyphomicrobiales bacterium
TCGCGACTTCGCGCGCGATGGCGATGTGGAATTCGCCGATCAGATTTTCAGCGTCCATCACGCGCTGCCCGAGCGCGCGGAATCCTGCTTGGCCGTGCTACCTGCCGACGTTACCTTTTCAGCCGCGCGATCAAGCACGGTCTGGATCAGACGCCGCCACACGCCGTCCGGCAACAGGCGGTGCATCAAGATGTAGGGTCCGGGCTTGGCCAGATAGCGCAAACGGTCAGAGCTGTCGTTCGCGGCCCTCCACACAACCTCCGCGACTTTGTCGGGCGACGGCATGTTTTCGAGGATTTTCACAGCGCTTTGCTTTCCAGCATCGATCTGTGCTGCGTAGGCGGGGTGCATCGTCCACCGCGCGGAACGGCGGCTGAAATCAGTGTTGATGCCGCCCGGTGTAATCAGCTTTAGACGGACGCCGAAGGGCTTGAGCTCGAAGCGGGCGGACTCGATCAGACCTTCCACCGCGTGCTTGGAAGAGATGTAGAACGGTGAGATAGGGAAGCCGATGCGCCCGCCGACTGAGGATGTCGACAGGATCAAACCGGACTTGCGCGCCCGCATCTCCGGCAGCACCGCCTGCATCACCCGAACCTGTCCGAACAGGTTGACTTCGAACTGATGGCGCATCTCGTCATCAGTCGCGCCCTCGACAGGGCCGTTGAGGCCATAGCCGGCGTTATTGAACAGCACGTCGATCCGGCCGAACATCTGCATAGCCGCCGCGACCGCCGCGGCGATCGAGTCGCGGTCCATGACATCAAGTCGCTGCACCAGCGCACGTGCGCCCTGCGCCCAACTGGCGACGTCGGCTGGATCGCGCATGGTGGCGACAACGTTCCATCCCTTGTCATGAAACAGTTTGGCCGTGGCCGCGCCGATGCCTGTCGAGGCGCCGGTGATCAAGATCGTGTTGCGGGTTGCGGACATGAAGGTCTCCAATGGATGAGGTCTTGCGGGCGGTGCCCAGCCACACTATCGTCAATGTGGTTGTCGATATAGACAATACGGTTGTCGAATAATGCAGGTCAAGAGCGGGATGAATGATAAGCACGCTGGTCTTGGGATGGATGAGGCCGCGCTCACCGAGCAGGTAGCTGACGCCATGAAGGCAGCCTCGCGGGCCTACGTCGAGGCCCTCGTGCGGGATCTGGCAGTGGCGGGATACACGGGGCTTACGCCAGCCAAAACTGCCCTCATCAGCCGCATACCGGCAGACGGCGCGACGGCCTCCGCTCTGGCGCAGGTGGCTAGCCGCAGCAAGCAGGCCGTTGGCAAGCTCGTGCTCGAACTCGAGAACGCAGGCTATGTCCGGCGGATTCCCGACCCCGATGACAAGCGCGGGCAGCTGGCGGTCCTAACTGATCGCGGCCGGCAGGTCGTCGAGGACGGCGTCAGGATAAAGGCCAGGCTGGCAATGCAAGCCTCCGCCGTCCTCGGCGAGGAGCGGATGGAGCGCCTGCATCGTGACCTCGAGGCGCTGACACGATTGCTCGCAAGTCGCTTTTAAAAACGCTTTGTGAGGTGTCGACCGCCAAAGATGGATCGCCTTGGGAGCGTGGTCTTCACGTCAGCTTTTTGCGACGATCGGAGATCGGCTAGGGAACTGCGATTGCTGCTATTGGCCAGCTGCTTTTAGAAGCAACTTCTGCCTCGCGCCCTGAGCTACCTGGGCGATTTTTTAGCCAGTTTCCGAATGCTGCCGGTTGTAACGCCTGCCATATCCTCCACAATGCATGCCAATATCTCCAGATCAGTTGCCTCTGGCTTGATCTGAGCTGACACCGTTGCACATAGATACCGTGCGCTCATCCCCGCGCACTCCGCTTCAAAAGGATGATCCGGAAGCGCTGTCAATTTTGTCGAGGTGTCTCATGATCAGCTTTTCCTTGAACGGGCAAACCAAAGAGCTGGATGTCGAAGCTGACATGCCGCTGCTTTGGGCAATCCGTGATGTTGTAGGCCTGACCGGTACGAAATTCGGTTGTGGCCAGGCCCTTTGTGGTGCCTGCACGGTCTGGATTGACGGGCAGCCCGCCCGCTCTTGCCAGACATTAGTGTCGGACGTGCGGGGCAAGAGTGTCACCACGATCGAGGGTGCCTCCGGTCCCGTGGCGACAGCTGTCCAGAACGCCTGGACGGCGCTTGATGTGCCGCAATGCGGTTACTGCCAGTCTGGGCAGGTGATGTCGGCGATCGCGCTGCTGGAGGCCAACAGGAAGCCGACGGATGCCGATATCGATGCGGCCATGAATGGCAACATCTGCCGCTGTGCCACCTATCAGCGCATCCGTTCCGCGGTCCATCAGGCCGCGAAAACACTGGCTTGAGCGAGGGAGGTTTGGACATGTTGAAAAAACTCATGACGGCTGCGTCCACTGAGACCGCAGCCACCCGCCGCAGCTTCCTGCTTGGTGCCAGCGCCGTCACCGGCGGCGTCATGATCGGGTTCCATGCGGGACCTGCAGGCGCGCAGGCAACGGCGACACAGGCCGCGACAATCGCCAACCCATTTCAGGGTTACATCAGGATCGGCGCGGATAATTCCGTCACGATTTTCTCGGCTCATTTTGACATGGGTCAGCGCATCTATGCCGGTATCGCAACACTCGTGAACGAGGAATTGCGCGCCGACTGGTCGCAGATCACGGTCGAGGGCGGCTCCGGCAACTCGAAGATGTATGGCAACATCCCGTGGGGCGGCGCATTCCAGGGAACGGGCGGTTCGACAGGAATCGTCTCGTCCTATGATCGCTACCGGCAGGCGGGCGCGGCTGCCCGGATGATGCTGGTTCAGGCGGCGGCCGCAGAGTGGCGGGTTCTGGCCCGCGAGATTGCCGTCGAGCGTGGTGTCCTCAGGCACGGCACGAAGCAAATGACGTTCGGCGCACTGGCGCAGAAGGCAGCCATCTTGCCGGTGCCCGCAAATGTCCCGCTGCGCGAGGCGACGGATTGGATCTACATCGGCAAGGATGCGGATGTCGTCGGCCAACTTGGCGACAGCCGTGCGAAGTCAACTGGCAAGCAGGATTTCACCATCGATGTGAAGCTGCCGGGCCTTCTCACGGCTGTGATGATCCAACCGCCCATGTTTGGCGCGACGGTGACG
>JANMFA010000545.1:0-5408 GCA_031377545.1 Hyphomicrobiales bacterium
GGCTGATGCTCCTGCGCTAGGCTATGAAAGCTCTTCAGTTGATTCGCTATGTCAGGGGGATGGTGGCCTTCGGAGTAGGCCGGCTCTCTGGCGTGCGTGCCACGGTGGGCGGGCGCGAGGTCACCATTCCGGCGACGACACTTTTGCTGCATCAGGGTGTCGTGCCGCAGGTCAATCTGGCCATGGCTTCCGGTGTGGAGCATTCTTGGAGCAAAGCGCGGCTGGCCTTCGAACCTGCGCTCGGGCCCGATGGCGAGACAGATGTCTCGGGCCTGTTCATCGCCGGAGACAGCGCAGGCATCGCCGGTGCAGAGGCGGCGCAGGCGCGCGGCACGCTGGCGGCCCTGTCGATCCTCGACCGCATCGATCCGGCAGGGTGTGTCTCGCGCCAGACACCGCGATCCCGTGCAAAGGCAAGCCTGGCCAGAAGCCTTCGTGGGCGCGCTTTTCTGGATGCGCTCTATTGTCCGGCACCGCAATTCCGGATGCCGGCGGACGATGTCATCATCTGTCGCTGTGAAGAAGTAACAGCCGGCGAAGTGCGTCGCCTTATCGGGCTGGGCACACAGGGTCCGAACCAGATGAAGGCGTTCACGCGTGTCGGAATGGGGCCCTGCCAGGGGCGAAGCTGCGGCCTGACATTGACGGAATTGTTTGCGGAGCAGACCGGTCAAAGCCCGCAACAGATCGGGCATCTGCGTTTGCGCGCGCCGGTCAAACCCATCACCGTCCAGCAGATGGCGGGATTGGCTGACGCCGGAAAGGATGACTGAGGGGCCCAGTCAGAGGAAATTGGCTTGCCGATTGAGTGTAGGGCGGCAGCCTTTCTGGCATGAGCTATCCGCGCCTTTTCCGCTACTTCAAGACGAGCCCCGAGATCATCCGCCTGATGGTGATGATGTACGTCCCGTACCCGCTTTGGCTGCGGAATGTGGAAGACTTGCTGCATGAGCGCAGCATCGACATCACGCATGAGACGGTTCGGTTCTGGTGGAACCGGTTCGGAACGATCTTCGCCGCCGAGATCCAAAGGCGACGCGTCGATGCCATGCGGGCAGATCAGCACCGGCGGTGGCATCTCGACGAGGTCTTTGTGAAGATCAATGGCGTAAAGCATTACCTCTGGCGCACCGTCGACCACGAGGGTGAAGTGCTCGAAAGCTTCGTTAAGAAACGCCGTGACAAGACGGCGGCATTGAGATTTCTCAGGCAACCCCTGAAACGCCATGGCCAGACCGAGACGATCATGACGGATCGCCTGGCACCAAATGGTGCCGCCATGAAAACGCTGGGCGTCATCCTGACCGCATGGCGTCAGCTCTGCGCGGCCTGACCGAAACTGGGTTGGGGCGGATTCCGAGACTGCTTTGGTTTGTCTGACAGCATCAACGAAACGGCCTCTGGCAAACACGGTTCGGTTCAAAGTATCGAAAAACGCGTGGGTTGCTCGTGCCGCCAAGGCCAAGGCCACCCATTCAGACGGCAAGCCAATTTTCATTGGACAATGCCATCTACCCACTGTCACTCTTCAAATCTGATTGAGGCCAAGTTTTTGAAGCAATTCAACAAGTACAGTTCCGGCCTTGGCGCGATGATTGTGGTGGATTGATCGTGCCTTGTCGGCATCACGCACTGCGATCGCTGCCACGAGCATTGCATGGTCGCGATTTGAGCTGACCGGCCTGGGGCGAAGCCTCAGCGTCAACATGCGGACGCGGTGCGATTGTTCGCCGAGCTGTGTCACCATTTGCTGCATGCGCTGGTTCCGCGTTAGCGCAACCAGCTTCGAGTGAAAACGCTGGTCAGCAGAAGCCCAGGCATCCAGATCATCGATCTCCAAGGCAGTATCCATATCTGACACCGCCTGTTGCAAATCAGCCAGTTCCTCATCAGTCACACCACGACGTGCGACCATCTCTGCAGCAGTCGACTCAAGTGAGGTCAGAACCTCATAAATCTCGCGCATATCATCTGCCGAGACAGGCAGCACACGCATCCCATGACGTGGCCTGATCTCGGCGACGCCGTCCTGCTCCAGCCGCACCATCGCTTCACGCACGGGCGTGCGGCTCATGCCAAGTCGAAGGGCGGCCTCCTGCTCCAGCAGCTGGCTTCCAGCCGACAACTGATTTGTAAGGATCAGCTCTTTGAGCGCCCGATAAGCCCGCTCCGCATTTGAGAGGCGTCTTGGATCGACCGCAGGATCACAGACAGATACGCCGTTGTTCGGCATTAGAGGAGTAGACGGCCTCTTCGATGATAATGTTGGTAAGGTAGTCATGGGCTGTATTTTCCATAGTTCTCAACCCAAGTCGACTGTCGACGACGTGCTGCTGGAAGGCGTGCACACAATCACCGCCAAAATCCAGTTCCTCCCATGCGTAGGACATCACCTGAGAATCGTTGCTGCCATGAGGGCGAAAACTGATTCGACCATCACCATCAAGCGCAAGGACCCCCTTTTCGCCCTCGATCAGCATGTCACCCATGGTAAGTCGACGATTGCTGGCCTTGTGATCGGACAACCTGTTGCCATCGAACAAGCAGCGGACCCCGCTCGCCATGTCGAGTATGATCAGGCCCGCGTCTTCGCCCGCGATCACGGGATTTAGTTTTCGCAAAGCCGCAAATACGCCCTCCACATCGCCGAACAGGAAGCGGAATGTGTCGATCAGATGGATCGCCGTTTCATGCACCAGAAGCCGCGGCATTTTCTGGAAATACGGCTGGCGGTCGAGATAGGCTTGCGGTCCTTGTCCATCGCCGGGACGCAGGCGGAATGTGGCCTGATAGACTTGCCCCAGCAGGCCCCCATCAAGCAGGCGCTTGATTTCGCGATGCCATGGTTGAAACCGGAAGTTCTCGTGCACCGTCACCTTAATGCCCGCCCCATTCGCCAACCGCACGGCCTCTTTTGCTTCCACCAGATTCTGGCAGAAGGGCTTCTGGCAAATCACATCGATCTTGCGAGCGGCAGCCTGCCTGATCGCGACAAGGTGGGTTTCGGGTGGCGTGATGATATCCAAAAGATCGGGCTTTGTCCGATCGAGCATGCGTCCAAGGTCATCATCAGCAACCGGGATACCAAATTCATCGGCAAAGGCCTGCGCGCTGGCAAGCGTCCGATTGCACACACCAACAAGTGTCACCTCGGGGATCCGCGCCCAGGCTCGGTACTGAAAGCGGCTGAAATAGCCTGTGCCGACAGCTGCGACGCTGATAGCAGGTCGTCTCATGCTCATACTGGCCCTGCTGTTTTCAATGCGTCGAGAACACGCCGCGTAATTTCGCTGGTGCCGTCATGGCCGCCAATCTCGAAGGGTTTCAATCCGTTCACGAAAGTCATGTCGACGGCATTGCGGATCAACCTGCCGGTTGCGATCGCTTGGGGGCGATCATGCTTGCCACCAAGCCATTCGAGCATCATAGCTGCGGACAGGAACATCGCGGTTGGATTTGCCTTGTCGTGACCAGCAATATCCGGCGCAGTGCCATGGCATGGCTGGAACACTGCATGGGTGTCACCAATGTCAGCCGATGGGGCAAAGCCCATGCCGCCCATCAATCCAGCTCCAAGATCGGACAAGATGTCGCCGAACATGTTTTCGGTGACCAGAACGTCAAAATCCCAAGGTTTGCGCACCATATGGAGCGCTGTTGCATCGATGTACGCATGCTCTGCCCTGATGTCGGGAAACAGCATGGCGCGCTCATCAAACACCTTGCGGAAGAATGCGAAGCTCGCGAACACATTGGCCTTGTCTACGCAGGTAACGATTCCCTTGCCGCCAGCGGCCTTTCTGGACCGAGCGAGGCGAAACGAGAAGTCGAACAACCGTTCGCAGACGTCACGCGTGATAACCATAGTGTCGCGCGCCTCTCGGTCGTCGATGATCATGCCTATGCCACGTGAAGCAAATAACCCCTCGGTCGACTCGCGGATGATCACGAAGTCGAGCGCTTTGGCCCGCTCATCCACAAGGACGGGTAGCATGCCGGGCAATGTCTTGACCGGTCGGACGCCAGCATAAAGGCCAAATTCGATTCTCAGGTCGATCTGCGGAGATATCTCAGTGCCGTCAGAATAGCGGATTTCCGGCCAGCCCATAGCACCCAGCAAAATCGCATCAGCGCACCTTGCCGCATCAAGTGAAGGCTTGGGCAATGCGACGCCGGTGTCGCGATAGCACATGGCCCCAGCTGGATGCCTGTCGAGCGCAAGCTTGACCCCTCCGATGCGGGCTGTGGCTGCTTCAAGCACCGCGAGGCAGGCTTCCATCACCTCGATCCCAATGCCATCACCCGGCAGGACGCAGATACTGAATGTGTCGTTAGCGATCATGGTGTCCTCGAGAGGGTGGATGGGGTTGTTCGGGCCATGGACTGCAACGGACCTAAATCTACATCGTAGTGGCGTGGCTGCGCACCCACGACAGGTGCTTCAAAGAACGGGATCCGGTCATCGAGCAAGCAGCCGAGATAGGCTGTTTGCAGGGCAGGCCCGCCAAAGGCAAGGCTGGAGACGTTGCGCAGGGCGCGGCTTTTTGCGCCGTCCAGGTGTGGGCGCCCCATGATGCAAGACTGGAAAGCCGCTTCGACTTCCTTCAGGTGCTGTGGATCAGCATCTTCCAGAACTGTTTTCATCGCGCCGTTCGGCGAGACCTTGATGACCCGGTTGGATACAATGCTGGTGATCCAAGCTGCACCTTCACTGTCGAAAACGACCCCATCCGGAAATGTGCCCGCATCGAAGGTGGCTATCGTCGTGCGGTTGCTCAGATCACCATTTGCTTCCACATCAAAGCGCGTGAGCCGACGGGCAAAGGTTTCGTTGACGAACAGGTGCCGTTCATCCGCCGACAGTGCGCATTCATTGGCATAGCCAAGTCCATCCACCACTATTCGGGCGAAACCATTTTCTATCAATGCGATGAAGCCCGTCTGCGCGGTTGGGCGATAATCGTCAGCACGCGGTGAGACGCGGGTTGAAACCGTCAGCCATATCCGCGCACGAGAATCGACTAAGGGAAAGTTTGAGGGCGGGATTGCGACCCCGTCTACATGCACCGCCACATCTTCGACACGCCCATCCGGATGCAATCTGAACAGCCCGCCATCATCTTCACCAAGATGGGCAATAAGGAACGTGCCGCCGGGCTCAAGCGCGATGCCATTTGGCCTGAGCGTCCGGCCACCATCGCGTGCCAGTATGCGGCTGACCCCACTGTCTGGCGCTATGATTGCAACGCCTCCAGTCCGGGTCCAGTCCGCCGCAAAGATCAGCCCGGAGCGATGCGTCACCAGACATTCAGGACGGTTGAGGCCTGTGCCGACAAACGACAATGAATCGACTGAAATTGTCGAACCTTTGGAAGCCTGATCTGTCGCTTTGATTGCCGGTGTCATTG
>JANMFA010000579.1:0-14741 GCA_031377545.1 Hyphomicrobiales bacterium
AGGCCGCCCATTCCATGGATGAGGCGCTGGAGGGCCTTGAGTTCGTGGGCCTGCCGGCGATTATCCGGCCCTCGTTCACCCTCGCCGGCACCGGCGGCGGCATCGCCTACAATCTGGAAGAGTTCCGCGAGATCGTGGAGCGGGGTCTGGACATCTCGCCCACGACCGAAGTGCTGATCGAAGAGAGCGTGCTCGGCTGGAAAGAGTACGAGATGGAGGTGGTCCGCGACAAGGCCGACAACTGCATCATCGTCTGCTCCATCGAGAACATCGACCCCATGGGCGTCCATACCGGCGATTCGATCACGGTCGCACCGGCGCTCACCCTGACGGACAAGGAATATCAGCGCATGCGCGACGCATCGCTGGCGGTTCTGCGCGAGATCGGTGTCGAAACCGGCGGCTCCAACGTGCAGTTTGCCGTGGATCCCGCGACAGGCCGGATGATCGTCATCGAGATGAACCCGCGTGTGTCGCGGTCGTCTGCTCTGGCCTCCAAGGCGACGGGTTTTCCCATCGCCAAGGTCGCGGCCAAGCTCGCCGTGGGCTATACCATGGACGAGATCGCCAACGACATCACGGGCGGTGCGACACCAGCCTCATTCGAGCCGACGATCGACTACGTGGTCACGAAGATTCCGCGCTTCGCCTTCGAGAAGTTCCCCGGTGCTGACCCGGTTCTGACGACATCAATGAAGTCGGTTGGCGAGGCCATGGCCATCGGGCGGACATTCCAGGAATCGCTCCAGAAGGCGTTGCGCTCGCTCGAAACCGGCCTGACCGGCCTCGATGAAATCGAGATCGAAGGCATGGGCAAGGGCAAGGACGAAGACCGCAATGCAGTCCGGGCAGCGCTCGGCACCCCAACGCAGGACCGGCTGCTCAAGGTCGGGCAGGCGCTGCGCATGGGCATCAGCCACGAGGAGGTGCATCAGTTCTGCAAGATCGACCCCTGGTTCATCGAGCAGCTGCAGGGCATCATCGATCTCGAAAACAAGGTGAAGGCGCACGGCCTTCCTCCGACTCCAGGCGCTTTCCGCCAGCTGAAGGCGGCAGGCTTTTCCGATTCGCGACTGGGCTCGCTCACGGGCAAGAGTGAAGACGATGTCCGCGCCTTCCGCCGCTCGCTCGGCGTGCGGCCGCTCTACAAGCGCATCGACACCTGCGCGGCGGAATTTGCGACACCGACAGCCTATATGTATTCGACCTACCAGCCCGATTTCGCTGGCAGGCAGGCTGACGAATCGCACCCCACGGACAAGAAAAAGATCATGATTCTGGGCGGCGGTCCCAACCGCATCGGCCAGGGCATTGAGTTCGACTATTGCTGCTGCCACGCCTGTTTCGCGCTGACCGATGCGGGCTACGAGACCATCATGGTCAACTGCAACCCGGAAACCGTATCGACCGACTATGATACGTCAGACCGGCTCTATTTCGAACCGCTGACCGCCGAGGATGTGCTGGAAATCATCGAGACGGAGCGCTCGAAAGGCACCTTCCACGGTGTCATCGTGCAGTTCGGCGGCCAGACGCCGCTGAAGCTGGCCAGGGCCCTCGAAGAAGCCAATGTGCCGATCCTCGGGACCTCGCCGGATGCCATTGATCTCGCCGAGGACCGCGACCGCTTCAAGCGCCTGCTGGACAAGCTGAAGCTCAGGCAGCCCGAGAACGGCATCGCATATTCCGTGGAACAGGCGCGCCGTGTGGCTGGCGATCTGGGCTTCCCGTTCGTCGTGCGTCCGTCCTACGTTCTGGGCGGCCGCGCGATGGCCATCGTCCGTGACCAGACGGAGTTTGATGACTACCTGCTGGGCACGCTGCCCGGCCTGGTCACATCCGAGATCAAGCAGCGCTATCCCAATGACAAGACAGGCCAGATCAACAGCCTGCTCGACAAGAATCCCATCCTTTTCGATCGCTATCTGTCAGACGCGGTTGAGATCGACGTGGATTGCCTCGCCGATGGCAAGGATGCGTTCATTGCCGGCATCATGGAGCATATCGAGGAGGCCGGCATCCATTCCGGCGATTCAGCCTGCTCGCTGCCGCCGCGCTCTCTGTCCAAGGAAACGCTGGCCGAACTGGAGCGCCAGACAAAGGCCATGGCGATTGCCCTTGAGGTCGGTGGCCTGATGAATGTGCAATACGCCATTCAGGACGGCGTGATCTATGTTCTGGAAGTCAACCCGCGTGCTTCGCGCACGGTACCCTTCGTCGCCAAGGTCATGGGAGAGCCCTTCGCCAAAATTGCGGCGCGGGTGATGGCGGGCGAGAAGCTCTCCACCTTCAATCTCAAGCCGAAGGTGCTCAAGCATGTGGGCGTCAAGGAATCGGTGTTCCCCTTCGCCCGCTTTCAGGGCGTTGACACGGTTCTGGGACCTGAAATGCGCTCGACCGGCGAGGTGATTGGTCTCGACAATTCCTTTGGCGTGGCCTTCGCCAAGAGCCAGCTGGGCGCGGGCGCGAAAGTGCCCACCAACGGCAAGGTCTTTGTCTCGATCAAGGATGACGACAAGGACAGGCTTCTGCCGTCCATCAAAATGCTGGTGGAGCTTGGCTTCAAGGTGACGGCAACGGGCGGCACGCAGCGCTATCTCGAGGAAAAGGGCGTGCCGACGATCCGCATCAACAAGGTCTCGGAAGGCAGACCGCATATCGTCGATGCTATCAAGAATGGCGATATCCAGCTCGTCTTCAACACGACCTACGGGGCACAGGCGCTGGCAGACAGCCGGTCGCTGCGCCGCGCTGCCCTGCTGCAGAAGACGCCGTACTACACCACGCTTGCCGGTTCGATCGCGGCGGCCGAGGGAATCAGGGCGTATCTCGCGGGCGACCTTCAGGTGAGGCCGCTGCAGGATTATTTCCACTGATTGGAATAAAAGCGTTCCTGGGGCAACGACGGAACGCCCCTCTTGCGATTTTGCCGCTGATACCCCACTCTCTTACTGCGGCAAGGCCGGTTGCATCCTCCTGAATGGAGTGAAACAGCAGCCGTTGCCAGAAACGGCGGGCCTCCCGATCCTGCGTTTCTCCCTCGGTGCGGAGGGGCTTTCAGCCGCACCCAAATGTGTCTTCTGGTTCGCGGGCCGGGTTTGTCTCCGGAGCGCGGACTTTTTTTGCCGGGGAGCCCCCGTATGGACAAGGTACCAATGACCATCGCCGGATTTGCGGCGCTGGAAAAAGAGCTGAAATTCCGCCAGTCCGAGGAGCGTCCGCGCATCATCCTCGCGATCCAGGAAGCGCGCGCCCATGGCGACCTTTCGGAGAACGCTGAGTATTCGGCCGCAAAGGAAGCGCAATCGATGAATGAGGGCCGCATCGCGGAGCTTGAGGACAAGCTCGGCCGCGCCGATGTCATCGATTCGTCGAAATTGACGGGTGATACGGTGAAGTTCGGCGCGACAGTGTCGCTGATCGACGAGGATACCGAAGAGAAGAAGACCTACCAGATCGTCGGCGACATGGAAGCTGACGTGAAATCGGGCAAGGTCTCGATCTCGTCGCCAATTGCCCGGGCCCTGATCGGCAAAAAGATGGGCGATTCAGTCCAGGTCAACACGCCAGGTGGAGGGAAAAGCTATGAGATCCAAGGCCTCGCATTTCGCTAGGGCTCTGAAGTTTTTCGCTGTTGCGGGATTGGTTGCTCTTGCGCCCGTGCTGGCTGCAGGAGAAAGCCAGGCCCAGAGCGTGTTCCGCGGTGTCCAGATCGACATGAGTGGAATTCCATCAGGAGCGCTGGAAACACGGCGCGACCTGCAGGCCTGCCTGGCCGCGAAGCTGCCCGCAGTTCTTGCCGGGCGGATCAACCCCGGTGCGCGCAACGCTCCCGTACTGGTCGTGCGCCCGACGTCGGTCTGGCTGGCCAGCATCATCGCAACGACAACGTCGGAAGATGACCGCGGCGGCAGTGGCACAAGCAGCCTGGATCAACTGGAGGGGGAAGCCATTCTGCCCGGCCGAAGAGTTCCGCTTCTGGTCTCCGCAAACCCGGATTTCGGAACAACAGGTGCAGCCGGCTACAATGCCCGGGTCAGGACCGAAGCACTCTGCACGAATTTCGTCTACTGGATCGCGAGAAAAATCTAGGCCACCAATCGGTTCACCACAGCCGCCGGATGATCGCCCCCATGATGTTGGCGTAGTCATCCGTCCACAGTAGCTTGCGAACCTTGTCATCTGGCTTTTCCCAGCTTTTTCTGCCGATCAGCCTGGCAGGAACAAGTTCCTCACGGGACATGGCGACCACAGTGCTGGGTGCCGCCATCTGGACCATCGCCTTGGGTTGCTGCATATCCGGCTGATCAAAAATTGACGCGACATGGAAGCCATGGGCAAGGCCAGCCGCCTCCGCCACACTGCGGATATCCATGTAGCGGTTCGAGACATGCGCAATGATGGTCCCGCCGGGCGTAAGCCTGTCCGCATAGACCGCGAACGCCTCCCTGGTCAGAAGGTGTGCCGGTACAACGTCTGAACTGAAGGCGTCGAGAATGATGACATCAAATCTGATGTTTTCTTGCTGCAGCATCAGCCGCCCGTCGCCGATCACGACCCTTGCCTGAGGTGTGCAGCGTTTGACGAACGGGAAGAGATCATCACGTTGGGCCAGCTTGACCACCTCCTGGTCAATCTCGAAAAACACCCAGTTCTCGCCGCTCGCCGACTGGCATGCCAGAGCCCCGGCCCCGAGTCCCAGGACACCAACTGTGCCCAGTCGGCCACCCTGCTGGGCGCGAGCGGCCTGCAAGGCAACGTTGATGGCACCGTCGTCATGGTAATACACCGTCGGCTGCGGCAGGCCTGTCATCGGCTTTCCATCCAGGCCAGCGAAGCGATAGGCTCCATGGACGGTCGAGCCATGGGCCAGGAGCCGGACCTGCCCGGTCTCATCGACCTTGACGTAGTTCACGCCGAAGAAGGACCGCGTGGCCAGCTCGTGCCGGGCTGTTCCAATCGGTGCCATGACAAGAAAAACGGCAATCGCCGCACTGGCGTTGGCGATTGGTCCCCAGCGGTTGAAGATGATGATCGCGAGAAAGCCCGCGCCAGTCACCACGCAAAAAACATGGGCAGCTTGCCTGTTCCAGGCTTCCACAATGGGCGCGGCGAAGATCACCATGACACCCACCAGAATTCCGAAAGCCAGAAAGCACAGCTGTTGGCGACTGGTAAGTGACTTGTGAGCGGCAGACAGGCACAACAGCGCCGCAGTCAGCAGGATGCGATATTCAAGGATGGTGTCAAACAGGAGCGGGGCGATCAATCCGGCAAACAGACCACCAAGCATGCCTCCAAACGACATCCAGAGATAGAATTCTGTCAGCAGCGCCGGATCGGGACGACGACGGTACAGGCTTCGGTGGCAGATCATGGCCGCGAGAAACAAGCCACCGAGATGGGCCGCGAACTGGAGCCACAGGGGCAGCACCAGCCCAACAAGAGAGATGATGATGAATGGCGCGAGGCGCGTGAAGGACGATTCCAGCCATTTGTCGGAAATGGCGGTAGTGTCACGAAAGGCCAGAATGAAAGTGAACATGAAGATCGCCAGCGGCACGAGCCACAGAAGCGGAGCAGAGGCGACATCCGTGGAAAGGTGGGCTGTGACAGACACCAGAAGGCCAGACGGCACTGCGGCCAGAAGGATCCAGACCCCACGCTCCTTCCAGCTTAATGGCTCCACGACAGGGCGAACGCTCGAGGTTTCTGTTCCGGCCTGCAACGACACGGTTTTCAGCCAGATCGCCATGACGCCACACATCACCAGACCAAGGCCAAGCACGCCAAAAACCAGGGCCCAGACCGTGGTTTGCAAATTGAGGGGGAGCAGTGGCTCGACCACCAGAGGATAGGCAATCAGGGCAGTAAAACTGCCGAGATTGGATGCGACATAGAGCGCGTAGGGATTGCCGGCCGTTGAATGGCCGGAGCGTGAAAACCACGCCTGCAGCAAAGGTGCAGTTGCAGCCAGAACAAGAAAGGGCAGCCCAACCGAGACCGTGAAAACGGAAATCAGCCAGATATTCTGCCCTGCTCCCGTTGGATTCCCGAAACTTTGCGAAACGGACAGCGGCAATGTCAGCGCTGCGGCCAGCACGAGGAGGATGTGAACAAGCAAGGCTTGCACACCATTCAACCACCGCGAGGAAAGGTGGGCATAGAGATAGCCCAATAGCAGCAGCGCCTGAAAGAACACCATGGCGACCGACCACACCGCCGGTGACCCGCCGAGTGTCGGCAGGACCATTTTCGTAAACATCGGCTGGACGCCAAACAGCAGGAAGGCAGAGGCAAAAATGGTGCCCGCAAACAGCAACGGCACGGTGCGTGAGGCAACAATCGGGGAATGGGCGGTCTTCGCGCCAAAATGATCTACAGACGACATGTTCCGGACCCAGAGCTGATCCGGCCAATCTACTGTGCAAACATTTCCAAATTGGAACCAGACTGCGATTCCCGAGAGAATTCAACCCTTATGGGGATCGTTGAACGGCACAGTGGGCTCATCCTTGAGCTTTGAAAGGGCGAGCGCCGTGCGCACCGAGGCCAGATTGGGCAACGCGGTCAGCTCCGATACGAACTCCTGAAACGCCTCCAGGTTCGGGAACACGCATTTCAGTATAAGGTCGATATCGCCCGACAGCGTCCAGCTTTCCCTAACGGCGGACCAACCCCGGATGCGCGCCTCGAAAGCATCGATTTCTGCCTTGGTCGTGCTCTTCAGCTGCACCATGGCAAAGCATGACACGCCAAAGCCAAGCAGGCGGTTATCGAGCAGGGCGCGGTAACCTTTGATCAGGCCGGCTGTTTCCAGCGATTTCACCCGGCGCAGGCAGGGTGGGGCAGAAATACCCACGCGGCGCGCCAGCTCGACATTCGTGATGCTGCCATCCGCCTGCAGTTCCGCCAGGATCTTCATGTCGATGGTGTCGAGTTGGTGGCGCAAGCCGCATCTCCGGTGATAAACAAAGGTTTATCTTGTAACGAATCCGAACCGGGACACAATCCTGCGCATGACGTTCTGCCTGTGACATTTTCTGCCGCAACAGCGCAACTTGATGAGGCGCGCCGGCTGGTTGCTGGTGCAACCTGCTGGGTGCTGAGCGATGGCAAGGCCGGTGATGAGGCCCAATGCCTCGGAGTCACGGAGCGGCTGCAGCTGAAGGCGGAAATCCGCCACGTGAAGCCGCGCGCGCCCTATGTCTGGATCATGCCATGGGGGCCGATTGACCCGGCCGAGGCTCCGCACAGGCCCGGCAGCCCCATCGCCCCGCCCTGGCCAGACATCGTGATCGCCTCGGGGCGGCGAACCGTCGCTTACCTCCGGACGATCAGAAAGGTGTCGCATGGGCGGGTCATGACGGTCTATCTGAAGGACCCCAGCACAGGGGCCGACGCGGCTGAAACGATCTGGGTGCCGCAGCACGACAAACTCAGGGGGCCAAATGTCCTGGCCACGCTGACCTCACCACACCGCATTTCACCCGAACGGCTGGAGGCTGCGCGGCAGGTCACGCCAGCCTGGCTGAGGCCGGACAGGACAATGATCGGTGTGATCCTGGGGGGTGACAGCCAACATCACCGCTTTACCCACCAGAACATCCAGCAACTGGCAGACGCGCTTGCCGCGCTGGCAGCAGCCGGTGCCTATCTCATCGTCACGCCCTCACGCCGCACACCGCCTCGCCTTGCCGAGGCCATCCGCGCGCTCTGCGCACATTCCGGTGGCTTCTGGTGGGATGGGTCGGGCGAGAACCCGTATCTCACGATCCTCGCCCATGCCGATCATCTCGTCGTGACAGCAGACAGCGTGAACATGCTGGGCGAGGCCGCTGCCACCGGCAAGCCAATCCACCTGTTCACGCCCTCGGGCGGCCACACCAAGATATCATCCTTCGTGAGCGGCCTTGAGCGTCAAGGAGCTGTGCGTCCGCTGGCGGCCCCTCTTGAAACCTGGTCGTATGACGCCATAGATGCCACCCCAGCCATCGCTTGCGCGGTGGCCCAAGCCTATGCCGCGCGGCACAGCTGAAACGAAGTCCGGAGTCCCTCTCATGTCCGCCACGCCTGCCAGGACCGAGCACCGCAAGGTCATCATCGTCGGCTCCGGCCCCGCCGGCTATACCGCTGCCGTTTATGCCGCGCGCGCCATGCTGAAGCCGATGCTGATCTCGGGCTTCGAGCCCGGTGGCCAGCTGATGATCACCACGGATGTCGAGAATTATCCCGGCTTTGCCACCGCCATCCAGGGTCCCTGGCTGATGGAGCAGATGAAAGCCCACGCCGAGCATGTCGGCACCGAGATGGTGTCAGACCACATCACGGCAGTCGATCTGAAAAGCCGCCCGTTTCGCCTCACCGGCGACAGCGGCCAGAGCTATACGTGCGATTCGCTGATCATCGCGACGGGTGCCAAGGCCAAATGGCTGGGCATTCCGTCGGAGGAAAAGTTCAAGGGTTTCGGCGTGTCGGCCTGCGCGACCTGCGATGGCTTCTTCTACCGCAACAAGGATGTGGCCGTGGTCGGCGGCGGCAACTCGGCGGTGGAAGAGGCGCTCTATCTCGCCAATCTCGCCTCCAGCGTCACGCTCATCCATCGCAGGCGCGAGCTGAAGGCGGAGCGCATCCTGCAGGACCGGCTGTTCAAGCACCCCCGGGTGAAGATCATATGGGACAGTGCGGTTGACGAAATCTGTGGTGACGACAGCCCGCTGGGCGTCACGCATCTCAGGGTGAAGAATGTCGTCAGCGGAACCGTCAGCGACCTCAAGGTGCACGGCCTTTTCGTCGCCATCGGTCATGTGCCGGCGTCTGACCTGTTCAAGGGACAGGTCGATATCCGCCCCAACGGCTATATCCAGACCGCGCCCAACTCGACCGCGACCAACATCGAGGGGGTCTATGCGGCGGGCGATGTGGCGGACGATGTCTATCGCCAGGCGGTGACTGCGGCGGGTCTTGGCTGCATGGCGGCCCTGGAGGCCGAGCGCTGGCTGCATGCGCAGGACAGTTTGAAACAGGCAGCGGAATAGGGTTGCGCTGGCGTTGTGCGCGCCCTCATCCTGCGTCTTTCCCGCCACACTCTGCGGCAACCCCGCAACACAGTGAACAAATTCCCCCCGTTAACCTTTGATTAGGGTTTCCTTGTTACGCTGCATTTACCCCAAGTTTTTGGGTCGAGTGGCTCCTGTCCACTTGTTTGACGCCTCCCTAAACTCTTAAGGCCCGCTTCGGCGGGTCTTTTTTTTGTGCGCGTGAGGAGGCTGTTGTCTCAGAGAGGGGAGGGATTTTTTATCTTTAGTCGATCAATTACAGTGATCTGGTTGTTAAGGTGTCCTAGCTTGCTTAGGCTAATTGGCCGTTGGCCATTTTTCCCGATTCGACCAGCGTTTTCCCACGCAATTGAGCCTGGCCCGTTGAATACAATCTCGATATTTTTGCCTTTTTGACGTCGAAGTACAATCAAGTGTTCAGGCTCATGGCGGATTGCCACCGAATTACCCTGTGTCAATTTAACTTCAATTTTGCGTCCATCAGTTGCTATAGCATCGTGAGCTTTGTGCGATCCCCGCAGCAATCTGAGATCAAACATATAAGCTGCAATGACCTCTCCCAAGCTTCCAACGAGATGGCCGTCCAAAGTGAACTTTCGTCCCGGGAATAGTTCTTCGAGGCGGTCCGTTGATCGATACAAATCTTCCACGAGACCACGAATCTCATCCCAGTTCAGGTTAACGCTCACAGCCTAAACTCGCTTTCTGCCAAGAATGTCCACCTCATTCAAACAATCGCCCCCAGCCCCTTTTGCCTGACAATCGCCAGCAGCCGCAATGCCGGGCCGCCTGGACGCTTCACGCCGCGCTCCCAGTCGGAGACGAGGTTTTTCGAGACGTTGAGATACGACGCGAAAACGGGTTGGGAGACGGCTTCCTTCTCGCGGATCGCCCGGATCGATTCCGGTGCAAGCAATTCAGGAGACGTGACACAAAGCGCATCAAACCGGCGCATCGTAATTTTGTCGATCAGGCCAGCCTTCTCGAAGCCTGCTGCCGTCTCGTGCATTTCCGCGAGGATTCTATTGGGCTTTCTCATTGTCATCACATGTCACCTCGATCAGTTCCTTGAACAGGATGGCCCGGTCCCAATCTGCTTGCGTAAATTGGTCCAGCGTTTCAGCGAAAAGCTTGAAGGAAGCGAGTTCGGTCTTGCTGATATTGGATCTTTCGTTCTTGGCAAATCCAAAGGCGAATGTTGCACTACGCCCGACCAAATAGACAATCACCGATCTGAAGCCTCCTGAACGCCCTTCATTGGGCCGGGCTATGCGCTGTTTCACCAGCCCGCCGCCAAGCTCGGCATCGATCTGTCCCCGCAACAGCCGGATAACGGCTTCACACAGGCCTGCATCGGAAATGCCGCTCTTGAGACAGAATCGGTTAAAAGTGCGTGTCTTGAATACTTTCACCCCATCACGCTTTAGTATAATACTTTGTGTGATACATCAACCCTTCATAGCGCGAAACCGCCATCCGCCAGATGAATCTGTCCGGTCGTGTAGCTCGCCTCGTCGGAGGCCAGATACACCGCAAGCCAGGCGATCTCTTCCGCCGTGCCCAGCCGGCCCATGGGCTGGCGGTCAATGAAGGCCTGCCGGGCCTGCGCCTCGCTCACCTTGGTCAGCGCGGCCAGGTCGCGGATGCGACCGTCGAGTGACGGTGACTGGATCGTGCCGGGGCAGACGGCATTGGCACGCACGCCACGCTTGATGTAATCCGCCGCCACCGCCTTCGTGAGGCCGATCACGGCAGCCTTCGTCGCGCCATAGACATAGCGATTGGGTATGCCGCGCACCGATCCTGCGCCAGACGCGATGTTGACGATAGAGGCGGATTGTCCGGAACTGTTCGCCCGCTCCAGCATGCCGGGCAAAAAGGCCTGAATGGTGCGGTGCATGGATTTGACGTTGAGATCGAATGAGAAATCCCAGTCGGAATCGGAGCAATCCAAGACTGTTCCGT
This sequence comes from Hyphomicrobiales bacterium, assembly GCA_031377545.1. Classification (GTDB taxonomy): domain Bacteria; phylum Pseudomonadota; class Alphaproteobacteria; order Rhizobiales; family Beijerinckiaceae; genus JADCCX01. The sequence continues at coordinate 11,025 of JANMFA010000579.1, forward strand.
GATGCACAAAACCAGCAGCATTCACGAGGATATCGATGCCGCCGGTCTTTGCGGCGAAAGCCTGCACCGCCCGGGTCGAGCGCACATCGAGCTTGCGCTTTTTCGCTTTCGCCAGACCCTCCAGCAGCGCCGTGTTGAGATCAGTCGCGTAAACCGTCGCGCCTTCTTTCACGAAAGCCTCGGCGATGGCACGACCGATGCCCTGCCCCGCTGCTGTCACGACTGCAATTTTGCCTTGCAAGCGCTTTGCCATGGCCGTTTTCCTCACATGTTTCCCGATGGGTCGTTGTTGCGGGTATGGTAAGCGTTGACGTATCCCTGCTGCAAGCCGCAACCCGAGCCTTCCCATGACACCAGACACAGTCGCAACGTCCAGATCCTACCGCAACGCGCTGCTTGTGGCGGCTGCGCTGAACTTCGTCATGATGTTCGTCGAGGTGGGCGGCGCGCTCTACGCCAATTCAATCGCGCTGATGGCCGATGCGATCGACTTTCTGGAAGATTCGGTCACCTATATCCTCGCCATCGCCCTGATTGGTCTCGGCCATCGGCCCCGCGCTGTTTTCGGGGCGATGACGGCCTTCCTCATGTTCGTTCCCGGCGTCTGGATCGCCTGGAAGACCGTCAACCAGTTGCTCGAGGGTCTGCCACCCGATCCACTGCCCATGGGGGCCATCGGACTTCTGGCGCTCGCCGTGAACGTCTATTGCGCCTTCATCCTGCTGCCGCACCGCAAGGGTGATTCGGCGCACCAGGGCGTGTGGCTGTCCACGCGCAACGATGCGATCGCCAATATCGCGATTGTGCTGGCCGCAGTGATCACCGCATTCTGGACCTCCGTATGGCCCGATGTCATCGTCGGCCTGGGGATTGCGGCGCTGAACCTGCATGCCGCCTTTCTCATCGCCATTCTGGCCTGGAAGGAATGGCACGGCAAAGTGCCGGCCCGTCACTGACTTCACGACGATCCCGATGATGATCGGCTACGTAAGAACCCTTTAACGGGGTCAATGGTTGTATGATGGGTGAAAACACTCTAGTTTGCAGTGCACAATGACAAAAAAACTTTCGGATGATTGTGTTTCCCCGGAGGAAACAGTGACATCACCGCAACGTCGGCCAAAGGGCTGACCAAACCAGGATACGGGGCACTTCCGCATGAATCGAAGTCTCTATTTCTTCTATGAAACCACCTTCATGGCCATGGCACCCGCCCGCGCCATGGCGGACGCAACCAAGCTTTTCTACAGCAATCCAGCCAATCCGTTCTCACACACGCAGGTCGGGCGCACATTGGCTGCCTCCGCCGAGATGTTCGAGCGCGCTACCCGCCGCTATGGAAAACCGGCCTTCGATCTCCCGTTCACAGTTGTGGACGGACGCGAAGTGGCTGTTACCGAGCGCATCCTGTGGCGCAAGCCCTTCTGCCAGCTCATCCATTTCGACCGTGCCTTGCCGCCAAGAACCGAGGCGCAGCCCAAGGTTCTGATCGTGGCGCCGATGTCGGGCCATTATGCGACGCTGCTGCGCGGCACGGTGGAAGCCTTCCTGCCAACGCATGAGGTTTACATCACGGACTGGATCGACGCCCGCATGGTGCCAATGGCCGAAGGGCATTTCGACCTGAACGACTATATCGACTACATGATCGAGCTCTTTGAGCTGCTGGGCCCCGACATCCATGTCATGGCCGTATGCCAGCCGTCGGTACCGGTTGCCGCAGCCGTGGCACTGATGGAAGCCAATGACAGTCCGTCGATCCCGCTGTCCATGACACTGATGGGCGGCCCCATCGACACCCGCAAGAGCCCGACCGCCGTCAACAAGCTGGCAGAGGAGCGTGGCATCGACTGGTTCCAGAAGAACTGTGTGATCAAGGTGCCGTTCCCCAATCCCGGTTTCTACCGGGATGTCTATCCCGGCTTTCTGCAGCTTTCAGGCTTCATGGCCATGAACATCGACCGTCACATGACGGCCCACTGGGACATGTTCCGGCATCTCGTGCGCGGCGACGGCGATTCCGCCGACAAGCAGCAGGACTTCTACGACGAATATCTGGCGGTGATGGACCTGACCGCCGAGTTCTATCTGCAAACGGTGGACGCCGTATTCGTCAAGCATGCGCTGCCCAAGGGCACCCTGACCCATCGGGGTGTTCCGGTGGACCTGAAAGCCATCCGTCGCTGTGCGCTGATGACAGTCGAAGGTGAGAACGACGATATCTCGGGCGTCGGCCAGACCAAGGCAACGCATGACCTGTGCGTGAACCTGCCGAAGGACAAGCAGCTCTATCACATGCAGAAGGACGTCGGGCATTACGGCGTGTTCAATGGCTCGCGGTTCCGTAAGGAGATCGCACCGGCCATCAAGGGCTTCATTGCAAAGAACAACGCGAGAGACGCTGTTAGCAAGACGGGCAAACCGAAGGCAAAGCTCGCAGTGGTGGGGACCCGTTACGCGGCCGAGTGACGCTCTCGCGAATCACCCACGATTCGCCTAGGCTCTCCTCATGCTGCAGCGCATCCTGAGGCTGATCGATCCACCGTCCGAGGAGAGGATCGAGGTCCATCATCTGGGGCACGTTTACCCCGTCGTTGTGCGCCGGACTGCGCAGGCCCGGCGCTATACGCTGCGCGTCAAGACAGCCACCCGCGAAGCCGTGCTTACCATGCCGTCGCGCGGCAGCATGGCAACGGCGAAGGACTTTGCAGCACGCCACGGCGGATGGCTGGCCGCGCGGTTCCAGAAATTGCCTGATGTCGTGGATTTCATACCCGGCGCGCTTGTGCCTCTGCGCGGCGTCCATCACGCTATCGTGCACAGACCCGCAAGCCGGGGCGGAGCCTGGACCGAAAGCGGCGCGGATGGCACACCCGTGATTGCCGTGGCGGGCGATGTATCCTTCTTGGCGCGGCGCGTCCGCGATCTGCTCAAGCGCGAGGCGCGCCGGGACATCGATGAGGCGGCCCGCCGCCATGCAGCGAAGCTGGGCGTCACCATCAAGCGAATCTCGATCAAGGACACGGTCAGCCGTTGGGGCTCCTGCGCGTCGGATGGGTCGCTGTCCTTCTCCTGGCGCATGGTCCTGGCACCGCCCTTTGTGCTGGACTATCTCGCAGCCCACGAGGTGGCACACCGGGTGGAGATGAACCACTCCACCCGCTACTGGCGCGTGGTGGAATCGATTTTCCCCGACTACGAGCGGGCAGAAGCCTGGCTCAAGCGCCATGGCGCGGAGCTGCACCGCTGGGGTTAGACCTCAGCCAGAGCCTGCAACGCTTCCCGCGCATCCAGCCGGCCATCATAGAGCGCCCGCCCCGTGATTGCGCCCGCAATCCTGCGGTTCTCGGGCTGCATGAGCGCCTTCACATCGTCGATCGAAGCCAGACCGCCCGATGCGATCACCGGAATGGAGAGCGCCTCGGCAAGCATCCGGGTGCCACTCATATCCAGCCCCTGCAGCATGCCATCGCGGGCGATGTCGGTGTAGATGATGGCCGCGACGCCCGCATCCTCGAAGCGCCGTCCGAGATCCAGCGCGGAAAGCGCGGAAGTCTCCGCCCAGCCCTCGACCGCCACCATGCCATCCCGTGCATCGATGCCGACGGCCACCTTGCCGGGAAAGGCTCTTGCCGCTCGCTTCACAAAATCCGGATCACGCACTGCCGCGGTGCCGATGATGACGCGGGCGATGCCCTTGGCGAGCCAGCCCTCCAC
>JANMFA010000585.1:0-6245 GCA_031377545.1 Hyphomicrobiales bacterium
GCTGTCCTTCACCGACACCCGCGTGGGGCGGCCGGGCGTGTTCGTCGGCCTTGAGAATTATGAATGGGTATTCGGCGACCGCAAGTTCCAGGACGCCGTGTTCAACACGCTGTTCTACACAACCGTCGCCAGCGTCATCAAGTTTGCTGTGGGGCTCTACCTCGCCATCCTTCTGAACAACAATCTGCCGTTCCGCGCGCTGATCCGCGCCTTTGTGCTCATCCCTTTCATTGTGCCGACGGTCCTTTCCGCCATCGCCTTCTGGTTGATTTTCGATCCGCAATTCTCCATCATTTCGTGGCAGCTCAAAAAATGGGGCTGGATCGACTACAACATCAACTTCCTGGGTGACGCCTGGAACTCGCGCTGGAGCGTGATCTTCGCCAATGTCTGGCGCGGCGTGCCCTTCATCGCCATCACCCTTCTGGCGGGCCTGCAGACGGTTTCACCATCGCTCTATGAAGCGGCAACGCTGGACGGCGCATCGGGCTGGCAGCGTTTCCGTTATGTCACCTATCCGCTGCTGACGCCGATCATCGCCGTGGTCATGACCTTCTCCGTGCTCTTCACCTTCACGGATTTTCAGCTGATCAAGGTGCTGACCAACGGTGGCCCCGCCGGTGCCACCGAGCTGATGGCGACCATGAGCTACAACACCGCGATCCTTGGCGGCAAGATCGGCGAGGGCGCGGCTATTTCAACCGCCATGATCCCGTTCCTGCTGGCCGCCATCATGATCTCGTGGTTCGGATTGCAGTCCAAGAAATGGCAGCAGGGAGGGAGCGACGCATGACTGACGCAACACTGAAAAGCCCCGCTATCTCTCACGGAAGCGATGCCTCCGACGGCATGAGCTATCTCAACACGCTGCCGCGCCAGATCGTGTCGGTTTACATTCCGCTGCTGGTCATCCTGCTCGTCCTGCTGTTCCCGTTCTACTGGATGGCGGTCACCGCGATCAAACCGAAGGAGCAGTTGCTCGACCTCAACACCTACAGCCCGTATTACACGCTCTCGCCGACGCTCGAGCACATCAACGCACTGATCTTCAAGACGGAATATCCGTTGTGGCTGTGGAACACGATGTTCGTGGCGGTTTCGGCCACGATGCTGTCCCTGGTCGCATCCACACTTGCGGCCTATGCGATCACGCGCATCCGCTTCAAGGGCGCACATGCACTGGGCGGGCTTATCTTCCTGTCATACCTTGTGCCGCCGTCGATCCTGTTCATCCCGCTGGCCACTGTGATCTACCAGTACGGCCTGTTCGACACGCCCTTCGCGCTGATCCTGACCTATCCGACCATCCTGATCCCGTTCTCGACATGGCTGCTGATGGGGTACTTCAAGACCATCCCCTACGAGCTGGAGGAATGCGCCCTGATGGACGGGGCCAGCCGCTGGCAGATCCTCATCCAGATCATCCTGCCGCTCGCCATTCCCGGCCTGATTTCGGCGGGTATCTTCTGCCTGACGCTGTGCTGGAACGAGTTCATCTATGCGCTCACCTTCATCAACACGCACAGCAAGAAGACAGTGCCGGTCGCCATCGTCACGGCCTTCACCGACGGCGACCAGTATCGCTGGGGCTCGCTGATGGCGGGTGCGCTGGTGGGCTCGCTGCCGCTGGTGATCCTGTATTCCTTCTTCGTGGAGCACTACGTGGCCGCGATGACGGGTGCCGTGAAGGAATAGCAATTTGCCTTCTCCCTTTGCGGAAGAAGCAGGAACAGGATTGATGCCCGCAGATAAAACACTCGCCTTCGTCGGCCTTGGTGCCATGGGCCGCCCGATGGCGCGGCGGCTGTTGGGAGCTCCCAACACGATTGTGCGGGGCTTCGATATCAGCCCGGCGTCACTCGCCGATCTTGCAGCGAACGACGGCACTCCTTGCCAGACTGCTGCTGTTGCCGCCGAAGGCGCGGAGATTCTGCTGCTCATGGTGGTGAACGCCGAGCAGGCCGAACAGGTACTGTTCGCGGATGGCGCTGCCCTCTCGCTTGGCCACGGCAAGCTGGTGATCCTCATGGCCACCTGCCCGCCCGACCGCGTCAAGGCCATCGGCGCGAAACTCGCCGATATGGGCATCGATTTCCTCGACGCGCCGGTGTCCGGTGGTGTCGTGGGAGCGGAGAATGGCACGCTGACGATCATGGCAGGCGGCCCGAAGGCGACGTTCGAACGCGCTAGGCCAACACTCTCGCTTCTGGGCGACAAGCTGCGCCATGTCGGGCTGAACCACGGCGATGGCGCGGCCATGAAAACCGTCAACCAGTTGCTCTGCGGTGTGCATATCGCGGCAGCCGCCGAATGCGTCGCGCTGGCGGAAAAGCTGGGGCTCGACGGCAAGGCCGTGATCGAGATCCTGTCGCAATCCGCTGCCGGTTCCTGGATGCTGTCCAACCGCGGCCCGCGCATGGTGATGGACGATCCACCCGTCACGTCCGCCGTCGATATCTTTGTCAAGGACATGGGCATCGTACTGGCCGCTGGCGAACAGGCGAAGCTCGGCCTGCCGCTCTCGGCACTCGCCCGCCAGATGTTCCTGCAGGCCTCCGGCATGGGCCTCGGACGCGCGGACGACAGCCAGGTGATCGCGGTTTACCGGCAGGGGAAGTGACCTCTTTTCCTTCTCCCCTTGCGGGAGAAGGTGCCTGCCGGATGGCAGGCGGATGAGGGGTCGCGCTGACCTCTCAGAACTGTGCAACCCCTCACCCGCCATGCGTTCCGCATGCCACCCTCTCCCGCAAGGGGAGAAGGGAAGACAGCCGCTACCTCTGACAGCTTGCGCAGAAAAACGTCGAGCGCCCGGACTGCACGATCCGCTCCACCACGCCTGAACACTTCGGACCAGGGCACGGATCGCCCTCGCGGTCATAGACCTTGAAGCGGTGCTGGAAATAGCCAAGCGAGCCATCGGTATGGGCAAAATCCCGCAGGGTTGAGCCCCCGGCCTCGATCGCCTCCTGCAGGACCAGCCGTATCTCCTCCGTCAGCACCACTGCGCGTGGCGTGGGCGACCCATCCTTGCGCACGATGCTGCCGGCTGCGCGGCGGGGTGATAGCTGCGAGCGAAACAGCGCCTCGCAGACATAGATATTGCCCAAACCCGCAATCAGTTTCTGATCAAGCAAGGCCGCCTTCAGTGGCGCAGCCTTGCCACCAAAAAGCTCCGCCAGCTTCTCCGGCGTGAGCGCATTGCCCAGCGGCTCGATGCCGATATCCTTTGTCAGCGGATGGCTGCCGATCTGATTGCGCGGGATCAAGTCCATAAACCCGAAGCGGCGCACGTCGTTGTAGGTGATGCGCGCTCCGCCCTCCATCTCGAACACCACGTGATCATGGTTCGCAAGGCGGTTGACGGTCTGCGTGAATTCGCCCGGCACCTGGGCCTTGCCAGCGGCCTCGATGATGAACCGCCCCGTCATGCCCAGATGCATCACCAGCACCTCGCCATTGTCGAGATCCGCCATCAGATACTTCGCCCGCCGCCCCATCGCCGTGATCGTGCGGCCCGTGATCCGCTGGGTGAAGCGATCGGGAAACGGAAAGCGCAGGTCTTTCCGGTTTGCACGGACTGAAAGGATACGCTTGCCCTCCATCACAGGCTGCAGGCCGCGCCTGACCGTTTCGACCTCGGGAAGTTCGGGCAAATTCATTGTCCTTGACGATTGTCCCGCGCCGCGACATTGGCGGCGTGGTATAAACAGCCGTCGAGCTATATGATGCCAGCCGGTTCAAGAGAAGCATGAGTTCAGCAGTGACCAACCGGGCCTCCCGAAAAGCGGATGACGACACCACCCATTTCGGTTTCGAGACCGTGCGCACGGCCGAGAAACAGGGCCGTGTCGATCAGGTCTTTCATTCGGTGGCGCAGAAATACGACATCATGAACGATGTCATGTCGGTCGGCCTGCACCGCATCTGGAAAGATGCGCTGATCGCGCAGTTGCGTCCGCCCCACCACCGCGCCTATCGCCACCTCGATGTCGCGGGCGGAACGGGCGATGTGGCCTTCAGGATTCTGGAAGCCGCGGGCGACAAGGCCCATGTCACCGTGCTCGATATCAACGGCTCGATGCTGGGCGTCGGCGCGGAACGGGCCGAGAAACGCAGGCTGCCGGGCCAAATCGATTTTGTGGAGGCCAGCGCCGAATCCCTGCCCTATCCGGACAAGACTTTCGACAGCTACACCATCGCTTTCGGCATCCGCAATGTCCCGCGCATTCCTCTGGCGCTGACCGAGGCTTACCGGACGCTGAAGACGGGCGGGCGCTTTCTGTGCCTTGAATTCGCACCGGTCGAGACGCCAGTGCTGGACAAGGTGTACGACGCCTATTCCTTCAACCTGATCCCCGCCTTTGGCAAGATGATCACCGGCGATGGCGAAAGCTACCGCTACCTCGTGGAATCGATCCGCCAGTTTCCAAAGCCGGAAGCCTTCGCGGCGATGATCGCGCGGGCAGGCTTCCGCCGTGTCACGCACCGCGCGCTGTCTGGCGGCATCGTCAACATTCATTCCGGCTGGAAACTGTAAACAATTGTTCGCGTTCCTCCGTCATTCCTTCCGGTTTGCCCGCGTCGGCTACGTGCTGGCGCGAGAAGGCGTGATCTCGCGGATCGATACCGGCATGGCCCCGCCGCAGGCCAGGCCGCTGCTGTGGATCGCGGGCCTCATCGCGCGCAAGACCAGTGCGGATGCCGCCGAGCGCCTCGCGACCGCCATTGGCCGTCTGGGTCCAAGCCATGTGAAATTCGGCCAGTTCCTGGCGACCCGGCCTGATGTGGTCGGCACCAGTCTCGCGCGCGATCTTGAGCGGCTGCAGGACCGGATGGCACCCTTTCCAACCGTGGAAGCCCGCGCCATCGTCGAAGCGACGCTGGAAGCGCCCGTCGACCAGATATTCTCCAGTTTCAGCGAACCCGTCGCCGCGGCATCCATCGCGCAGGTCCACAAGGCTGTTTTGCGCGATACGGGCGAGACCGTGGCGGTCAAGGTGCTGCGCCCGGGCGTGCGACGCCAGTTCAAGCGCGATCTCGATGCCTTCTTCGGCGGTGCGCGCTTCGCCGAACGCTATCTGCCCATGATGGAGCGGCTGAAGCCCACCTCCATCGTGGAAGTGCTCGACCGCTCTGTCGCCATGGAACTGGACTTGCGGCTGGAGGCCGCTGCCCTGTCCGAGATGGCGGAGAACACCAGGGACGACACCGGCTTCCGCCTGCCCAGGCCGAACTGGGAGCGATCAGGCCGCGACGTGCTCACCATGGAATGGATCGACGGCATTCCGCTGACCGATCACGAGGCCCTGGCGAATGCCGGCCTCGACCTGCCAGCCCTTGGCCGCACCGTGATCGAGAGCTTCCTGCGTCATGCCATCCGTGACGGATTTTTCCATGCCGACATGCATCAGGGCAACCTGTTTGCAGACCGCGACGGCAATCTGGTGGCGGTCGATTTCGGCATCATGGGCCGCATCGGCGACAAGGAGCGGCGGTTCCTCGCCGAAATCCTGTTCGGCTTCATCACGCGCAACTACCGCCGCGTGGCCGAAGTGCATTTCGAGGCCGGTTATGTGCCGGCAAAGCACTCCATCGATGATTTTGCCCAGGCCATCCGCGCCATCGGGGAGCCCATCCACCAGCGCAAGGCGGACGAGATTTCCATGGCCAAGCTGCTGACCCTGCTGTTCGAGATCACCGAGCTTTTCGACATGAAGACAAGGCCGGAACTGGTGATGCTGCAAAAGACCATGGTCGTGGTGGAAGGCGTTGGCCGCACGCTCGATCCGCAGCTCAACATGTGGAAGACGGCAGAACCCGTGGTGCGGGGCTGGATCGAGCGCAATCTCGGCCCCATCGGCAAGCTCCAGGACGCGGGCGAAGGTTTGGGCGGCCTGGCCCGCGCCGCTTTCAAGATGCCGGATCTCGTCATGCGGGGCGAACGGCTGGTGGGCGAACTGGAAAGCGCCACATCCGCCGGATTCCAGCTGTCGCCCGGCAGCATCGAGGCCATCGGCAAGGCAGAAGCCCGCCGCGCCCGCTGGGGCAATGCCGCGCTGTGGGTGATCGCGGGGCTGCTGGCGGTGGGGCTGTGGAAGCTGCTATAGTTCCAGAGTGTATATCATGTCAGGGAACCCGCCTTTGAACCCCAAACGCATCCTCCTTATCGTTGGCGGTGGCATCGCGGCCTACAAGGTGCTGGACCTGTGCCGTCTTGCTCGCCGCAAGGGCCTCTCGGTACGCGC
>JANMFA010000623.1:0-3227 GCA_031377545.1 Hyphomicrobiales bacterium
GCAGGATGTTGCGGAGCGACTGGCACGAGAACTTCGTTTTGACTCCGATATCTGGATTGTCGACGTCGATGACCGCAACGGAGAAGCCAGACTCGATCTCATCTCTTGATTTGGTTTACATATGAACTATAGTCATCGACGAATGGCAAAGCGCTGGACAATCCCTTGCGCGTTGCGGCAAAGGACGACCAGCACATATCCATCGGGAGGGACTGCCCCATGAAAATCCTCGTGCCCGTGAAGCGGGTGGTTGACTACAACGTGAAGATCCGCGTGAAACCGGATGGATCGGGCGTCGATCTCGCCAACGTCAAGATGAGCATGAATCCCTTCGACGAGATCGCCTGTGAGGAGGCTATCCGCATCAAGGAAAAGGGCGGAGCCACCGAGATCATTGTTGTTTCCGTTGGCCCTCAAGGTGCGGCGGAAACCATCCGCACCGGCCTTGCCATGGGCGCGGACCGGGGCATCCATGTGAAGACCGATGCGACAGTGGAGCCGCTGGGCGTCGCCAAGATCCTGAAGAAGGTCATCGAGCAAGAGTCGCCCGGCCTCGTCATCATGGGCAAGCAGGCGATCGATGACGATATGAATGCCACGGGCCAGATGCTCGCCGCCCTGATGGGCTGGCCGCAAGGCACCTTCGCCTTCAAGCTGGAAGTGGCAGGCGACAAGGTGAACGTGACGCGCGAGGTCGATGGCGGATTGCAGACCGTGTCGCTGAAGACGCCCGCCATCGTCACAACTGATCTGCGCCTGAACGAGCCGCGCTACGCCTCCCTGCCCAATATCATGAAGGCGAAGAAGAAGCCGATCGACGAGCACACGCCTGAGTCTCTCGGAGTGGACATCGCGCCGCGCCTTAACGTGCTGAAGACAGTGGAACCCGGTGGCCGCAAGGCCGGCGTCAAGGTCAGCTCGTCCGCCGAACTCGTGAGCAAGCTCAAGGAAGCAGGAGTGATCTGATATGGCCGTTCTTCTCATTGCCGAACACAACAACACCTCCCTCAACGGCGTGACCCACAAGGCGATGACCGCCGCTGCCGCGATTGGCAGTCCGGTGCATGTGCTGGTGGCAGGCAAGGGCTGTACGGTCGCCGCCAATGCGGCCGCAAAAATCTCCGGCGTGGAAAAGGTGCTGGTCGCCGATGATGCCGCCTACGAGCACCTGCTGGCCGAGCCAACCGCCGCACTGATCGCAGGCCTCGCAGGCAGCTATGCCGCCATCGTCGCGCCCTCCACCGCCGCCACCAAGAACGTGATGCCGCGCGTGGCAGCCCTCATCGATGTGCAGCAGATCTCGGACATCACCAAGGTGATCTCTGCCGACACCTTCGAGCGCCCGATCTACGCGGGCAATGCGATGCAGACCGTGCAGAGCAAGGACAAGGTGAAGATCGTCACTGTGCGAACGGCTTCCTTTGCTGCGTCAGCAGAAGGCGGATCGGCCAAGACAGAAACCGTGGCATCAGCGGGCAATCCAGGCACCTCCACCTTTGTCAGCCAGGAAATCGTCAGGTCGGACCGTCCGGAACTGACAGCGGCGAAGATCGTGGTCTCCGGCGGTCGCGCGCTGGCTTCCGCCGAGAATTTCAGGAAGGTCATCGAGCCGCTCGCCGACAAGTTCGGTGCCGCCGTTGGTGCATCCCGCGCCGCTGTCGATGCAGGCTATGCCCCCAACGACTGGCAGGTCGGCCAGACCGGTAAGGTCGTAGCTCCCGATCTCTATGTCGCTGTCGGCATCTCCGGCGCGATCCAGCATCTCGCAGGCATGAAGGACTCGAAGGTCATCGTCGCCATCAACAAGGACGAAGAGGCCCCGATCTTCCAGGTCGCGGATTTCGGGCTCGTGGGCGATCTGTTCACGATCGTGCCGGAACTGCAGGCGGAACTGGCCAAGGCTGGGAAGTAGGGCGTGGCCTTTTCGCTTCTCCCTTGGGAGAAGGAAACTGCGTCACGAACCATGACCCGGAATGACACTGACTTGACGTTCCGTGCGGATCGGTCGAACTAACCCCCATGAACGCACCTTGCCTCCCTGAAGCCTTCATCACGGCCGCACCCCGCGCGCGCCGCAAAACCGTGGGCGTCGCTGTGGGATCCGTTATGGTCGGCGGCGCGCACCCCATTGTCGTGCAGTCGATGACCAACACTGACACCGCGGACATCGAGGGAACGGTAAGGCAGGTGGCAGCCCTCTGGCGGGCCGGTTCCGAGGTCGTGCGCATCACGGTTGACCGCGATGAAGCCGCCGCCGCCGTCCCCCACATCCGCGACCGATTGATGCAGCGTGGCGTCGACGTCCCGCTGATCGGCGACTTCCATTACATCGGCCACAAGCTGCTGGCGGATCATCCCGCCTGCGCCGAAGCGCTCGATAAATACCGCATCAATCCGGGCAATGTCGGCTTCAGGGAAAAGAAGGACAGGCAGTTCGGTGCCATCATCGACATGGCGATGAAACACGGCAAATGCGTGCGCATCGGCGCGAACTGGGGTTCGCTGGACCAGGAGCTACTGACGCATCTCATGGATCTGAACGCCAACAGCGCCCACCCCATTGATGCGCGTGCCGTCACGCGAGAGGCGCTGGTGCAATCCGCCATCATGTCGGCAGAGCGCGCCGAGGACATGGGGTTGGCCCGCGACCGCATCATTCTCTCGGCCAAGGTTTCCGCCGTGCAGGATCTCATCGCCTGCTACCGCATGCTCGCCGAACGCACGGACCACGCGCTGCATCTGGGACTTACGGAAGCCGGCATGGGCTCCAAGGGCCTCGTGGCCGCCTCCGCCGCCATGGGCATCCTGCTGCAGGAAGGCATCGGCGACACCGTGCGCTATTCACTGACGCCAGAACCCGGCGGGGATCGCACGCTTGAGGTAAAGGCGAGCCGGGAACTGCTGCAGACCATGGGCTTTCGCACCTTCACGCCACAGGTCGCGGCCTGCCCCGGCTGCGGGCGCACGACATCGACCGTGTTTCAGGAACTCGCCCGTGATATCCAGACCTGGCTGGCGGACTCGATGCCGGACTGGAAAGCCAAATACCCCGGCGTTGAAAGCCTCAACGTTGCGGTCATGGGCTGCATCGTCAACGGGCCGGGCGAGAGCAAGCATGCCGATATCGGGATATCACTGCCCGGCACCGGCGAAACACCCTCCGCTCCGGTCTTCATCGACGGCAAGAAGGCCGCGACGTTGAAGGGTGCGGGCATCGCAGGCGAGTT
>JANMFA010000026.1:0-6624 GCA_031377545.1 Hyphomicrobiales bacterium
GAATCGCGTTTGGACCCCCATGGAGCGCTTGGAGGAAGAGTTCAAAGCGATCGGATTCTTCCTCTCGGGTCATCCCCTCGACGCCTATGAGAGCGTGTTGCGCGGCCTCAACGTCATGAACTGGGTCGAGTTCGAGCAGGCAGCCCAAAGCGGTGTCTCCGCCGCTCGTCTGGCTGGCATCGTGGTGTCGGCCCGGGAACGCCGCAGCCAGAAAGGCAACAAGTTCGCGTTCGCGATGTTTTCCGATCAGACCGGCTCGTTCGAGGCGGTGATTTTCTCCGACACGCTCGATCAGTGCGGACATCTGCTCGTCGCTGGCACCGCCGTCTCGATCGCAGTCGAGGCCGATCGCGACGGCGACAGCATCAAACTGCGCGTGCAGGGGTTGCAGGCGCTCGACGAAGCTGCTGCAAGCTTGCAACGCGAAGTGAAGATCATTCTCGATGCCAATGTCATCGCGGCCAACCCGCAACGGATCACGGATTTACGCGCGCTGCTGCAGACGGGGGGCCAAAGCGACGTGCGATTCATCCTGCGTCTCGACGATACAGACCGGGAGCGTTCAACCGACGCATTCGCAGCAGCGATCATCGAAGATCTGGCGTGGCTTGGCATTCAACCGGACAGTCTGGAAAAGCAGTCGGCCCGCGTGGCGCGTTATGCCTCCGAGTTCGATCGGTTGAAAGCGGCTGGTCGGATCTATCCGGCTTATGAAAGCCTTGATGAGCTGGACCGCAAGCGCAAGCGCCTGCAGGCGCGCGGTCTGCCGCCTGTCTATGACCGCGCCGCACTGAAGCTCACTGCGGATGACAGGTCGGCACTGGAAGTCGAGGGCCGCAAGCCGCATTGGCGGTTCAGGCTTTCGGGACAGCCGGCCGAATGGGAGGACGGCGTTCGTGGCCATGCCCGCATCGAAACATCGGCGCTGTCCGATCCCGTTCTGGTGCGCGAGGATGGCACGGTGCTCTATACATTCGCCTCCGTCGTCGATGACATCGACATGGGCGTCACCGATGTCATCCGGGGTGAGGACCATGTTGCCAACACCGGCGTGCAGATCGAGCTGTTCCGAGCGCTGGGGGCGGCTCCGCCAAGGTTCGCCCATCACAACCTGATCATCGCGGCATCCGGCGAGGAAATGTCGAAGCGCAAGGGCACATTGTCACTGCGCTCGTTCCGCGACGCCGGTGCGGAGCCCACGGCGCTGGCCGCTGTGGCCGTGCTCACGGGAACTTCGGAATCCGTCCATGCCATCCAGAACCTCGACGATCTTCAGGCGCTTGTGGCGCTCGAAAAGCTGTCGCGCGCGCCGACCAAGTTCGATCCCGCCGAAGTGATGGTCCTGACCGCCAAAGGCCTCCATGAAACGCCCCATGCCGACGTGGCAGCGCGACTTGCGCCACTCTGTCTCGCACCGGACAAGGCGGAAGCCCTGTGGAACGCCGTGCGCGGAAATCTTGCAGTCTTCCGTGACATCGAGAGCTGGAGCACGCGGGTCTTCGGCACGGCATCTGGCGTAATCACCGAGCCCGACTATATCGGGACAGCCATCGCGCATCTCCCGCCAGAGCCATTCACGGAACAGACGTGGACGGACTGGACCGAGGCGCTGAAGGCTGCCACGGGCCGCAAGGGCAAGGCGCTCTTCATGCCGCTCAGGCAGGCTCTCACGGGGATGGAGCACGGTCCTGAACTAAAGGGACTGCTGCCCCTGATGGGGCGCGCGAAAGTTCTGGCGCGATTACACGGACAGTCCGCGTAACACCATCCTTGCCGCGCATCTCCCGCACTTCCCCCTGATCCGAGGTCACCATGCGATCCGCCGGGACATCCGGCGGGGCCTGCGGCGGTGCTGGCGGTTGGGGCGGCGGACGGTTGCCAAAAAGCCGTGTATCCGTCTTGCGTCCTGGCACAGGCGTCATGCCACGCAGGGGGGCATCCTCGTCCAGCGGATCACCGTTCAGGATATCGAAGCCCGGCCCTGACGAGCGGTCCAGCGGATTGAGGACCTGCGGCTGGCCTTCGCCAATGCTGTCGCCGGGGCGGCGGCAGAAGCAGCTGGCGTCGTAGGACTTGCGATAGCGGAAGGCGTTGTCCAACCCGCCATAGGTCTGGCCATCCGGTGCACGGGCATTCTCGATCTCGCCCGGATTGAAGAAGATCTTCGTTTCCGTGGCCGGGCACAGCGACTGGCAGACCGCATCACCATCTTCGCGCAAGGATGCGCTGCGGACATGGAGGGGGAAGTAATAGCCATCGCATGTCCGCACGCAGACAGCCTTGCCGCCAACGCTTCTGATCCGAGACTCGATGCGTGGACGGTCGATGTCGTCTGAACTGATCTCGCCACGCCTGCGGGTGCCATCATCAAACAGCCCAGCGGTCAGGGGGCCGGACGGAACGGACGGTGACGTGCGGCAATTATGGCTGACAAGCATCGACATCAACTGACGGCGACGACCCTCATCCGGCCCGTAGGCGGCACGACCAGCGGCCTGCAACTGGGCCAGACGGGCGCGATACCCGCCGCATTCCACAGGTGGAGGCTGGCCGAAAAACAGGAAGGTTTGGCGGTCACAACCGATGGAGCGCATGTGGGCATGGAGCCGCTGCGCCTCGACAGCCGCACGTCCCGCGATCTGGCGTTCACGCGAGGATGGTCCTCGGGTAACGGCCGCAAGTTCCGCCTCGATGCTGCGGCAGACATTGGCAAGGGCCGATTGCGCCGTCGTCAACAGGACGGATGCCGCAACGGCACCCGTTAGCAACAGACGAGCGAGGCAACGCAGCCGATCCATGCACAAGGCATGCCCCAAAGGCGGTTAGCGCTGGGTTAAGTTTGTCGCAAACCCCGGGCTCTCGTGGTCAAAGCGTCGAGAATATCGTCGACATCGGCGCGTTGACTGGTCCCGAGTGTCTCAATCAGAGCAGTCTGGTACTCCTGCGCCAATGGTACAATTTCACGATAAACCGCTTCGCCACCGCTGGTGAGGGTCAAAAAGGCCTCGCGCTTGTCCTGCGGATTGGCCGTCCGCGCGATCAATCCGCGCTTTTCCAGTTCCATGACGGCTCGGCTGACCTTGGTCTTGTGCATGTGGCTGTGATCGCCGATCAGTTTGGCGGTCGCGGATCCAAACTGGCCCAGTGTGGCAATCACGCGCCAGCCCGGAATGTCGAGGCCGAATCGTCGGGAGTAAACGCGGGCGAGGCCTTCGCTGACTTCGGCAGCCAGCACGTTCAGACGATAGGGCAGGAAATCTTCCAGCAGGAGCGGCGGCACCGAATGGCGCACCGCGCTGGACTCATCCTTCATACTTTACGACTTTCTGCTCGATGGCCCCAAAGATCGTATGGCGCTTGTCGTCCATCATCTCGATGCGCACGGTATCGCCGAAACTCATGAACGGCGTGACCGGCTTGCCGTGCCGGATGGTCTCCACCATGCGTTGTTCCGCGATGCAGGCATAACCATGTCCACCCTCCGCGATGGGCAGTCCGGGCCCGTCGCTCACGTCCTTGTTGGACACCGTGCCGGAGCCCACGATCGTGCCTGCCGTGAGAACGCGCGTCTTTGCCGCGTGCGCAATCAGATCGGCGAAGGAGAATGTCATGTCGACACCCGCATTGGGACGCCCGAACAACGTGCCATTGAGGATCGTCGTCAGGGGATGCAGCACCTTTGCACCGAGCCAGTGATCCCCCAGTTCATCCGGCGTGACAGCCACCGGAGAAAACGCAGTCGAGGCCTTGCCCTGGAAAAAGCCAAAGCCCTTGCCAAGTTCGGCCGGAATGAGATTGCGCAGAGAGACATCGTTGACCAGCGTCAGAAGGCGAATGTGCCTGCCAGCATCCGCAGCTTTCACGCCCATCGGCACGTCGCCGGTGATGACGGCGATCTCGGCCTCGAAATCGATGCCATAGGCTTCATCCGCCATGGCAATGGGATCGCGCGGACCATAAAAGCTGTCCGATCCGCCCTGATACATCAGCGGGTCGGTCCAGAATTCGCGCGGCATCTCTGCCTTGCGGGCCCTGCGCACGAGCTCCACGTGGTTCACATAGGCTGAGCCATCCACCCATTGATAGGCGCGCGGCAATGGGCTTTCGCAATGGCGCTCATGAAAGCGGTCGGACGGCACGGCATTGTTCTCCAGCGCGAAGGCCAGATCCTGCAGGCGCGGTTCGGCGCGGTCCCAGTTGTCCATGGCCTCCTGAAAGGTGCGTGCGGCGGATGACGCATCCGTGCACCGGGACAGATCGCGGGAGACGACCACGAGACGGCCATCTCTGGTGCCGTTCTTCAGCGTCGCAAGTTTCATTGTCGGGAGCCTGTGTTTGTGGTTGTCTGGGGAAAGGCCGATGGCCAATGACCTAAGACAGCGTGTTCGGGAGGATTTGTCCAATGAAAAGACGTGTATTTCTAGGCGGAGCAGCCCTTGCGGGTGCGGCGGCAACCATTGCCAGCCCGGCCGTGGCGCAATCCATGCCCGAGGTGAAGTGGCGCCTGACGTCCAGCTTTCCCAGAGCGCTCGACACCATTTTTGGCACCGCCCAGACCTTCGCGCAGTACGTGAGCGACGCGACAGACGGAAAGTTCCAGATCGAGACCTTTGCGGCGGGGGACATCGTTCCTGGGCTGCAGGCACTGGATGCCGCATCGGCCGGTACGGTGGAATGCGCACATACTCCCACGTATTTCTACACCGGGAAGGAACCTGCGCTGGCGCTGGGCACCGGCATTCCGTGGGGGCTGAATGCGCGGCATCAGCACTCGTGGTGGCATTTCGGTGGTGGCGAAGCCATCGTCAACGAGGCGCTGGCCAAGTTCAACACCATCGGCGTGGTCTGCGGCAACTCGGGCACGCAGATGGGTGGCTGGTTCCGCAAGGAGATCAACACGCTGGAAGATCTGAAGGGCCTGAAGTTCCGCATCGGGGGAACGGGCGGCGCGGTTCTGGCCAAGCTCGGCGTCGTGCCGCAGCAGATTGCGGCAGGCGACATCTATCCCGCACTGGAACGCGGCACGCTGGATGCGGTGGAATTTGTCGGCCCCTATGATGACGAGAAGCTCGGTTTCAACAAGGTGGCGAAGTACTACTATTACCCCGGCTTCTGGGAGGGCGGTGCGATGCTGCACCTCGTGATCAACAAGGGCGCGTGGGACAAGCTGCCGAAGCTCTACCAGAACATCGTGAGAATGTGCGCGGAGAGCGCCAACAACTGGATGCTGGCGAAATATGATGCGGTGAACGCCCCAGCGCTGCGTCGGCTGGTGGCCAGCGGTACCGAACTGCGGGCCTTTCCGGCGGCGGTTCTGGAGGCCTCATGGAAGGCTGCCGAGGAAGTTTACGCGGATTTTTCGACAAAGAGCCCGATCTTCAAGAAAGGCTACGAGTCGATGACTGCGTTCCGTCAGGAACAATATACCTGGGCGCAGATCGCGGAATATGCGTTCGACAGTTATCAGATCCGGCAATTGAGGCGGTAGGGGTTGGCGCTGTTCATCCCTCCCCCTTGCGGGTAGGGATGAGACGGCGCTCAGGCTCGGGCGGTATTTTGGGAACCCAGCGGAGTTCTGGATGAGGCTACAGGCAGGATATGATCTGGCTGTGTCGGAACGGGATGTGGGCGATGGGGTGATGCGGGAGGTGGAGGTGGCTTAGCTCGCCGCCCTCACATCCCACCCAGATACTCCGCCACCGTAAAGATGTCCTTGTCGCCGCGCCCGCACAGATTCATCACCATGAGATGATCCTGCGGCTTCGTCGGTGCGATCTGCATCACCTTTGCCAGCGCGTGGGCTGGCTCCAGCGCTGGGATGATGCCTTCCAGCGCGCAGCAGGCCTGGAACGCCTCCAGCGCCTCGTCGTCCGTGGCTGAAATGTATTGCACGCGCTTGATGTCGTGCAGCCAGGAATGCTCGGGCCCGATGCCGGGATAATCGAGCCCGGCGGAGATGGAATGGGCGTCCTTGATCTGCCCGTCATCATCCATCAGCAGATAGGTGCGGTTGCCGTGCAGCACGCCGGGGCGGCCGCCTGTCAGCGAGGCCGCGTGCAGGCCGGATGACAGGCCGTGGCCTGCGGCCTCAACGCCGAAAATCTCGATCTGCTCGTCGTCGAGGAACGGATGGAACAGGCCCATGGCGTTGGAGCCGCCGCCGATGGCCGCGATCAACGAATCCGGAAGACGGCCTTCGGCCTCTTGCATCTGCTCGCGGGTTTCCTTGCCGATGACGCTCTGGAAATCGCGCACCATGGCAGGATAGGGGTGCGGTCCGGCCACGGTGCCGATGCAATAGAACGTGGTTTCGACATTGGTGACCCAGTCGCGGAGCGCATCGTTCATCGCGTCCTTCAGCGTCTTCGAGCCTGACACGACAGGGATGACTTGCGCCCCCAGCATCTTCATGCGGAAGACGTTGGGCTTCTGCCGTTCCACATCGACCGCGCCCATGTAGACGATGCACTCCAGGCCGTAGCGCGCGCAGAGCGTGGCGGTGGCGACTCCGTGCTGGCCGGCCCCCGTCTCGGCGATGATGCGTTTTTTGCCCATCCGCCGCGCCAGCAGGATCTGGCCGAGCACGTTGTTCACCTTGTGGGCCCCGGTGTGGTTCAGTTCGTC
>JANMFA010000005.1:0-2370 GCA_031377545.1 Hyphomicrobiales bacterium
TCCAAACCCCAGCGCACGTCGCGTGGCGTCTCCATGGGCATGAATCAGGAGGCACCTGTCCTGCCGCAGACCCGCAAGGACGGCTCGGGCAAACCAGGCCAGAAAGCCGGCAAGGCCGACCTGAAACCGCTGGATCAGGCGATGAAGCGGTTTCTCGCGCCGGTTGGCAGCGAGGCCTATTTCGATGAACGCGGTGCACCCGAAAGCGTGCCGCTCCGGGATGGCGAAACGGTTCCCGCAGGAGGTGGTTTCGGCGAGATTCCGCAAGCAGCCTATGACGCGCAAAGCACGGTGCAGACCGACGGTCTGGACGACGCAATGGCGGCAGCGCTTGGGCTCTATGCCTCGACAGGCACCGAAGGCGCAGAGGGTGGCGTCGATGCCACGCAGAAGGCGCTGGAAAGCCTGATCATCCAGGGCCACCCGGCGTTCCGCGGCAAGGTGGCCTGGGAGCCGCACCGGCCGCAAAGGCCCGAGAAATGGGAGGGCGGCAGGAAATTCGTCATGCATTCGCCTTTCGAGCCCAAGGGCGACCAGCCGACCGCCATCGCGACGCTGGTGGAGGGCATCCGGAACAATGACAAGGATCAGGTGCTGCTGGGCGTCACGGGCTCCGGCAAGACCTTCACCATGGCCAAGGTGATCGAGGCGACGCAGCGTCCGGCGGTGATTCTCGCCCCGAACAAGACACTGGCGGCGCAGCTCTACAGCGAGTTCAAATCGTTCTTTCCCGAAAACGCCGTGGAGTATTTCGTCTCCTACTACGATTATTACCAGCCCGAAGCCTATGTGCCGCGCTCCGACACCTACATCGCCAAGGAAAGCTCGATCAACGAGCAGATCGACCGCATGCGCCACGCCGCCACGCGCTCGCTGCTGGAGCGTGATGACGTGGTGATCGTGGCCTCGGTGTCGTGCATCTACGGCATCGGTTCGGTCGAGACCTACACGGCCATGACCTTTGGCCTGAAGGTGGGCGAGAAGATCGAGCAGCGCCAGCTGATCGCGGATCTGGTGGCGCTGCAATACAAGCGCACACTGGGGGATTTCACGCGCGGCACGTTCCGCGTCAGGGGCGACACGATCGATCTGTTCCCTGCCCACTACGAGGATCGGGCCTGGCGTATCCAGCTCTTTGGCGACGAGGTCGAATCGATCCAGGAGTTCGATCCGCTGACCGGTCAGAAGGTGTCAGACCTTTCCTTCGTCAAGGTCTATGCTAACAGCCACTACGTGACGCCGAGGCCGACGCTGCAGCAGGCCGTGAAGGGCATCAAGGAAGAGCTGAAGTACCGGCTGGACGAACTCTACCGCATGGGCCGCCTGCTCGAGGCGCAAAGGCTGGAACAGAAGACGGTCTTCGATCTGGAGATGCTGGAGGCCACGGGCTCCTGCCAGAGCATCGAGAACTATTCCCGTTATCTCACGGGGCGCAAGCCCGGCGAGCCGCCACCCACGCTGTTCGAATATCTGCCGGACAATGCTCTGGTGTTCGCCGATGAAAGCCATGTGACCATCCCGCAGATCGGCGGCATGTACCGGGGCGACTTCCGGCGCAAGGCGACGCTGGCGGAATACGGCTTCCGCCTGCCCAGCTGCATGGACAACAGACCGCTCCGTTTCGAGGAATGGGACGCGATGCGCCCGCAATCCGTGCATGTCTCGGCCACGCCAGGCAAATGGGAGATGGACCGCACCGGTGGCGTCTTCGCCGAGCAGGTCATCCGCCCCACCGGCCTGATCGACCCGACTGTCCTGATCCGCCCGGCCCGTGCTCAGGTGGATGACCTCCTGGGGGAGGTGAAGGAGGTGGCACTTGCTGGATATCGCACGCTCGTCACGGTGCTGACCAAGCGCATGGCCGAAGACCTCACGGAGTATCTGCACGAGAACGGCGTGCGGGTCCGCTACATGCACTCGGATATCGAGACGCTGGAGCGCATCGAGATCATCCGCGATCTCCGGCTTGGCGCTTTCGATGTGCTGGTCGGCATCAACCTGCTGCGCGAGGGCCTCGACATCCCGGAATGCGCGCTGGTGGCCATTCTCGATGCTGACAAGGAAGGCTTCCTGCGTTCGGAAACGTCCCTCGTCCAGACCATCGGCCGCGCCGCCCGCAACGTCGACGGGCGGGTGATCCTCTACGCCGACCAGATGACGGGCTCGATGACCCGCGCCATCGCGGAAACCGACCGCTGGCGGGAAAAGCAGGTGGCCTACAACACGGCGAACGGCATCACGCCCGAGAGCGTGAAGCGCGACATCGCCGACATCATGAATTCCGCCTACGAGCGCGACCGCGTGACGGTGGATGCGGGGCTGGCCAGCAACGGCAACGATGCCGCCACCGTGGGCCACAACTTCGAGGCC
>JANMFA010000090.1:0-1659 GCA_031377545.1 Hyphomicrobiales bacterium
GGATGATGGCGGCACCGGGCAGATAATCCGTCAGGCGGCTCATGCGGTCATGAAACAGCGGTGTCCAGTGTTCCACGCCCGGATAACGCCGCCCTTCGCTGATGGCCTCGTAGAGCATGTCGCCCTTGGTGGCCGCACCGAAGGCCGAGACATAGCCCTGCCGGAAGCGGCGGATTGCTTCGCTCGTCATCTGGAACTCGGAGGTCGGGATCAATTCCAGCGTCGTGATCTGGCCGGTCGTGCGCTGCGTCTCGGGATCGAACTGCCGGATCGATTCCAGCGTATCGCCGAAGAAATCGAGGCGGATCGGGCCAAGCAGCCCGGGCGCATAGAGATCGATGATGCCGCCCCGGATGGCGTATTCACCGGCGTCGCGCACGGTGGCGGTGCGGACGAAACCGTTGTGCTCCAGCCAGCGCGTGAGGTCGTTCATGTCGAGCGAATTGCCGGGTGCCGCCGCCAATGCCTGCGCCGAAACCCAGCCGACCGGTGGCACCCGCTGCACCAATGCATTGGCCGTGGTGATCACCACGCGGGGCCGTTCGCCGCCGCGGGAACGGACGAGCCGAGACAGGGTGCCCATGCGCCGCGCGATCACCGAACCGTTGGGCGAGGCGCGGTCATAGGGCTGGCAATCCCAGGCGGGAAAGGAGAACAGCTCCATTTCAGGGGCAAAGAAGCCGAAGGCCTGCTCCAGCGCCTGCGCGCGGATGGCATCGCGCACGACGATGAGGGCAAGGGCCGGCACATCCGCGCCGGATTTGAACAGCGCGCGGGCGACTTCCGCCGCGGCAAGCGCCTCCGTCCCATCCGCGACTTCCGCGATGGTGAAGGGGACTTTGGACTGGAGCAGGAGTGGTGAGATGAGCATTGTCTGGACTTCTCCTTCTCCCCTGGGAGAAGGTGGTCGCCAGATGGCGACCGGATAAGGGAGAACCACGACGGACAGGGCTTCTCCCTCATCCGTCATGTTCCACATGACACCTTCCCCCAGGGGGGAAGGAAAATCAGCGCCTACACATGCACCGGCCTGTCATGGCTGTGGAACGCCTTCAGAGCCTGGAACACATCCGTGTCGTAGTTCGCCGGCGTTGGCTCCCGCCCGGTGATCCAGGCCAGCAAATCACGGTCCGGAGCCTCGATCAGCAGTTCGAACACGTCGAGTTCATGGTCTGTCATTGTATCGAGCCCTGCTTCCGCGAAGCGCCCCATGATCAGGTCCATCTCGCGCATGCCCCGGTGCCAGGCGCGAAACAGGATCTTCTTGCGGCGCGGATCAAGATCCACTGTGGAACGCTGCAGGCCGGACATGGTTCACCTCGGAAGCGGGCAAAATAGCCATCGCCGCAGGCAGGGCTTTCAAGGCCCTCTGCGGTGTTGAACGACGCTTTAGCGGAGATGGGGGATGATGTCAGCGGGTAAAAATTGGGACTGGAATTTTCGAAGAGACTCGAGTGTGAAACAAGAGCAATTGGTGTGATTTGTCTTCACGTGCTTCAGCAAATTCGTAGAGGCCCGGCATTCCTAACGCCGGGCCTCTGCTTTTTAGCTCTTGAAGAGCTGCAAAGCTTCCCGCAACAATCGAAACATCCTCAGTCTTGTCATTCCCGGCCGGAGCGAAGCGGAGGGGAAGGGAATCCAGACGGCGGTTGTAATGTG
>JANMFA010000101.1:0-6151 GCA_031377545.1 Hyphomicrobiales bacterium
GCGATCGGATAATTGGCGACAAAACCCATGAGTATGCTGGCAGCCGCGGCGGCAAGGCAGGTCGCGACAAACACGGCATTCTGGTCCATGCCCGCCTTGGCAAGAATGCTTGGGTTGACGAAGATGATGTAGGCCATGGTCAGGAAGGTCGTGACCCCGGCCATGATCTCGGTTCTGATCGTTGTATTGCTGGCACTCAGGCCAAACTGCTTTTCAAGGAATGCGTTCATATCAGCCCCTTTGCACATGCCGAACCACGGCTTGTGCCGTTGGCCCCTGTGCAACGCCAGTCAGCCACGGTTCGATCCATCGTGCAACATATGGAACCACCTGCTCTGGCGTATTCCTGTGCGCACTTGCGGAATGATTTCCGAAGCTGCTCAGTGAGCGGCAAGGCGACCTGGCAATCGTCAAAGGGCGTCTGCCGTTTACGTTCACGCCCCCAGAAACGCCGCCCAGAGTCCTTCCACGAAACCCGGCTCCAGATCCTTCGTGATGAACACCATGCGCGTGCGCCGGTCCCCGTCGGGCCAGCGCTCCAGGATCACCGGGGGGTGAAACACGTGCTGGACGCCGTGGATGATCACCGGGTTTTCGGGGCTTTCCGCGATTTTCACGATGGCCTTCAGGCGCAGCAGTCTTGGTCCGTGGGCGGTGCGAAGCAGTTCCTGAAACAGCGCGAAGCTTTCGGCGGCAATCGCCCGGTCGGTCGAAAACGCATGGGAGCGGATGCTGGCATCGTGGCGGTTGATGTCGTTGTGGTCCTGCCCGCGGGCTGCGGCGGATGCGGTTTCGTCCGAGCCATCCGCATGGACCGTGCCATCGGCATGGCGGTGGGCGCTCAGTCCAAGACTTGCCAGCACGGCTTCGTCTTTCAGCCAGCGCGCGACATCGGGCGATTTCGTCGCGGGGTTGTAGAGGCCGCAATCCAGCAGGTCGGCGGCGCTGGCGTTGCGTGCATCGAGGATGGCTGCGGCGGGGTTGAGCGCTTTGAGACGGGCTACCAGCGCATTTCGCTCGGCGTTCTGCAGATCCGCCTTGGAGATCACCAGGCGGTCCGCCACCGCTGCCTGTTTGAGCGCCTCGGGCTGGCCATCGAGTGTGCCCATGCCATTCACCGCATCCACCAGCGTCACCACGCCTTCCAGGCTGTAGCGCAGGCCGAGATAGGGATGGCTCATCACGGTCTGCAGGATGGGTGCAGGATCGGCCAGGCCTGTCGTTTCGATCAGCACCCGGCGAAAGGGCGTGATGCGGTTGTTGTCGCGCTTGCGCAACAGGCCCTCCAGCGTGTTCACGAGGTCGCCGCGGATGGTGCAGCACAGACAGCCGGATTGCATGAGCACCATGCCGTCCTCGACCGCTTCCATCAGCAGGTGGTCAAGGCCGATGGCACCGAACTCGTTGACGATCACCACGGTGTCGGCGAGCGCAGGATCCTTCAGCAGGCGGTTGATCAGCGTTGTTTTTCCCGCGCCGAGAAAGCCGGTGATCACGGTCAGCGGAAGGGGCGGGATGGGGCCAGTTTTGCCGGGGATCATGCTGCTTCGGATATGGGTCCGGACAGTTGCTGTTTCCAGATGTCGAGGGCAAGGCCAATGATCACCAGCGCCACGCCGCCGTATTGCAGGGGCGTGAGCGTTTCACCCAGCACAACCGCTGCGGCCAGAATGGCGACGACCGGCTCAATCAGGAAAAGCAGCCCGACGGTCGCGGGTCTGAGATGCGGCGCGGCGGTGAATTGGCAGACGAAGCCGATGTAGAAGCCCATGGCGGACAGCGCGACGGCGGGCCAGACCGCGGAAAGGGTCGCAAGCCCTGTCACGCCCGTGACCATCGCGGCGGGGATGAGGATCGCGCAGGCGATAACCTGTGTCCAGAACAGGAGCGTCATGCGATCCTGCTTCAGGGTAGAGGCCAGCAGAAACATCCCGGCAGATGCGAAGGCAGCGACGAAAGCGAGGAGCAGCCCGTGCCAATCCAGTCCCTGCAATGATGGACCAACAGCGATCACAATTCCCGCGAAAGCGATCACGAAGGCCGCCATGCGCCACGGCGTGATCGGACCGCCCCCGGTGAAGGGAGCGATCAGGATCAGCATCAGCGGAAAGGTGTAGAATACCGTCACGGCCATTGCGACGGGCACGAATGACAGGGAGGACAGGTAGCACACCGCAAGCGCCCCGGATGCGATGCCGATCGCCACGATACGCCGGGTCTCACCGAACTGGATGCGAAAGCTCTTGCCCAGGATCACGATGGCTGCCGCCAGCAACAGGGCGAAAACGAAGCTGCGCTGTGCCGCGAGATTGCTGCCGTTGACTCCGCCCAGGCCAGCCACGCGCGCGGCGGGAATGTTGATGCCGTATGCGATCGCCCCGATGACAACCAGCGCACCGCCAAACAGCGGGCGGGGCGAAGAGGTCATTCGTCGTCCTCAGCCGGTTTCTTTTTTGGCGGCTGCTTCTTGGGCTGGGCTTTGGGCTGTACCTTGGCCGAGGTCTGCGCGGTTCGCTTCTGGTCCCGGGCTTTCGTATCCGGCGTTTTCTGGCTTGCTGCCGCAGGGCGGCGCGGATCAATCGGGGCGGCGGCAGCCTGCCGTGGCCTGATTCCCGCTGCTGCTCCGGGCCTTGGTCCGTTCGTGATCACTCCGGGAAGCTGCAGGGGGCTCGTCGTAGCCTCGTCGTCATTGGCGCGCGGCTGGGCGGGCTGAGCCCGACCCGGTCGGATGCCTGCCTGTGAAGCTGGCCGTTCCAGAGCAGGTTCAAGACCGGGGACATTTGTCCGCAGACCGACGGGTGCCAGCGCCGTGGCTGAAGCGGGAATACCGCGCGCACCGGAGGGAGCCTGGACTGGCGTGGCGGCGATTGCGGTTGACGAAACGCGCCTTCCACCCGGTCCAAGGGCGACAGCAGTGCTACCCGGCGCACGCCCGAGATAGACCGCGATGGGCGTGATGCCCACACGTGGGCCAAGAAGCGGCCTGCCGCCGGTGCCACGGCCAATGCTGTAGCTCGACTGCGGCTGGCTGTTGGGCAGGCTGAAGAAGGACAGCGGCGAGCCAGCGGCTGCCATCACATCGCCGCCCGTGGTCGGTGCCAGGATTGCGCCGCCGTAGTCGGAATCATCCGCGAGGACAACGCCGCGGCGCCGTCCGGTGCAGATCTGGCTGCGCATGTCGGGTGCGGAGGTATAGCCGGAGCGCGGAAGTGTCTGCAGCGTGTGGCCCTGTCCGCCATAGCTGCCGAAGCCCTGATCCAGCAATTGCGCCGAACGGGCAACACGGTCTCCGCCTGACACGGACCCGAGAACAACCACGATCAGGGTGCGACCGCCGCGTGTGGCTGTCGATACCAGATTGAAGCCGGAGGCGCAGACAAAGCCTGTCTTCATGCCCGTCGCGCCGGCATAGCGCCCGATCAGTCCGTTGGTGTTGTTGAGGACGCGGTTTCCGACCTGGACCGCGCCGATGCCCCAGTATTCCTGATACTCCGGAAATTCAGCCAGCATGGCGCGGGTCAAGACCGCCAGATCCCGGGCCGAGGTCTGGTGGCCGCTGGCATGGAAGCCGTGCGGATTGACGAAGTGACTCTCCGTCATGCCAAGCCTGCGGGCCTCGGCATTCATCATCGACGAAAAGCCCTCGACCGATCCGCCGATCGCTTCTGCGATCACGACGGCAAGGTCGTTCGCGGATTTGACCATCATGACCTTCATGGCATTGTCGAGCGTGATTTCCTGACCGGCGCGGATGCCCAGCTTGCTCGGCTTCTGCCCGGCGGCGCGGGCCGAGGCAATCAGCGGCGAATCCATTTGCGCCTGACCGGCCTTCACCGCGCGCAGCGCCACGAAAGCGGTCATCATCTTCGTTGTCGAAGCCGGGTTCCACGGCCTTGTCGCGTCCTCCTGCAGCAGGACCTGGCCGCTGCTGGCGTCGACGACGAGATAGGGGGCCTGTGCCTGCGCAGCATTGCCCGTGGCTCCCGCAATCAGGGCTGCGGTTGCGATTGCAATGGATTGTGCTTTGGGTTTGGAAGAACGAGACACCAATGAACCTTCTGAAACGATCCGGCAAATCACCTGCAACAGACCTTGTCGTACATGCGTCGAGGAAAGAAGGGAAGATGATGCCCGGCGGGAGGGCTGGATTTGCCCTGAACTGAGGCGCTAGTGTGACATTCGATCATCCTTGTCGTCTTGCTTGCCACAGTCCCTGCCATTCCCCTTGCGTGCACCATCGCAACAATCCCGGTCTCTCCGTGTCATTTCTCTGGATTCCCGTCACGCTCATCGCAGCGGCTGCACAGACCGCCCGAAACGCCACCCAGCGCAGCCTGACCGAGAGCATCGGCACGGTGGGAGCCACGCAGGTGCGTTTCCTCTATGGATTGCCGTTTGCCCTGCTCTTCCTCGGGCTTGTCTGCCTTTGGCTTGGCGCGGCGCCACCGGTCATCACCGAGGGTGCCGCATGGTATGCCCTTGCAGGTGCGCTGTTCCAGATCCTCGCGACCGTGCTGATGCTGACCGCGATGAAGGCCAAGTCGTTTTCCGTGACGACCGCCTACATCAAGACCGAGCCGGTGCTGACGGCGCTTGTCGGTCTGGCGCTGCTGGGCGATGTGCTGACACCGCTCAAGGGGCTCGCAATCCTGATCGCCACCGCTGGCGTCTTAGTGATGAGCGTCAAGCCCGACACGATGCGGGCGATGGTTTCGGATGTCCGGCCCGCTCTGCTGGGCATTGCGGCCGGCGGTTGCTTCGGTCTGTCCGCCGTTGCGTTCCGCGGCGCCATTCTGGCGCTGCCATCCGGAGGTTTCGTGATCCGGGCAACGACGATCCTCGCGCTTGGCCTTGCGATCCAGACTGTTGTGCTTCTCGTCTATCTGCTGTTGTTTGATCGCGCCGCGCTGACCAAGAGCTTCGGTGTCTGGCGGGCGTCGGTCGCTGCAGGGTTTCTGGGTGCTTTTGCCTCGCAGTTCTGGTTTCTCGGCTTTGCCCTGACATCCGCGGCGAACGTGCGGACGCTGGCGCTCGTCGAGGTCTTTTTCGCACAGGCACTGTCACGCAAGCTTTTCACCCAGGAAACGGAGCGGCGGGAGTATGCCGGAATGGCGCTGATTGTTCTGGGCGTCGGGCTGCTGTTGCTGGCGGCGAGCGGTTGAACTACCAACGCTCTATCACATTCAGGAGCCACCCATGACGACCATCGCATTCATCGGCCTCGGCAACATGGGCGGACCCATGGCGGCCAATCTCGTCAGGGCGGGGCATGCCGTTCTCGGATTCGACCTGACGGAAGAGTCACGCGGGTTGGCCGCGTCGGCTGGCGTCAGCGTCCAGACCAGTGCTGCCGCGGCTGTCGGCGAGGGTGCTGCAGATGTTGTGATCACCATGCTGCCCGCTGGCAAGCATGTCCGCGCGGTCTGGTCTGACCTGTTGCCGGTGGCGAAGAAGGGGGCGCTCTTCATCGATTGCTCGACCGTTGATGTG
Organism: Hyphomicrobiales bacterium; assembly: GCA_031377545.1. GTDB lineage: Bacteria > Pseudomonadota > Alphaproteobacteria > Rhizobiales > Beijerinckiaceae > JADCCX01. Next base: position 5,491 of record JANMFA010000101.1, read on the forward strand.
GAAAGCGCGCGTGCGGCCCATGGCATGGCGACGGCCGCCGGTATCGCTTCGCTGGATGCCCCTGTTTCGGGCGGCACAGGTGGTGCCAAGGGCGCGACGCTGACCTTCATGGCGGGTGGTGAGGATGCCGCTTTTGCGCGGGGCAAGGCGATCCTCGCGTTGATGGGCAAGAAAATCGTGCATTGCGGTGGTGCGGGCGCAGGGCAGGCCGCGAAGATCTGCAACAATATGATCCTGGGAATCTCGATGATCGGTGTGGGCGAGGCTTTCGTTCTGGCCGAAAAGCTCGGGCTCTCGCATCAGGCGCTTTTCGATGTTGCATCGACCTCTTCGGGGCAATGCTGGTCGTTGACGACCTATTGTCCGGTCCCCGGTCCCGTTCCGACATCTCCTGCCAACAACGGTTACAAGCCGGGCTTCGCGGCGGACCTCATGCTGAAGGATCTCAAGCTCAGCCAGGAGGCGGCGATGACTTCAGGGGCGGCAACACCGATGGGTGCGGCTGCGGCGCAACTCTACACGCTGTTCCAGGCTGCTGGCCATGGCGGGGATGATTTCTCCGGCATGATCAATTTCCTGCGCGGGATGGCGAAATAGCCATCACTTGCAGAATGTGTCGTATATGAGCCGGATGAAGCCCTTGGTCCGGTCATCGGCGATG
>JANMFA010000146.1:0-14228 GCA_031377545.1 Hyphomicrobiales bacterium
CCGCGCTGAATGAAGCGCTGGCGGCACTGGCGGCTGATGGCAGAAGCCCGTCAGCTGATCCGGCGGACCGGTTGACGGTGCTGGCGGGTGCTACCGATTTCTATCCCACCGCAACAACCCGGCAGGCATGGTTTCAAAAGACGCCGGGTCGCATACTCGATATCTCGGCATTGCATGATTTGCGCGGCATTTCCGAGGATGCTGGTGGCTTCCGCTTTGGTGCGCTGACCACATGGACCGATCTGATCGATGCTCCCCTTCCGACCGCGTTCGATGCATTGAAACAGGCTTCGCGACAGGTCGGTGGTGTGCAGATTCAGAATCGCGGCACCATCGCGGGCAATCTGTGCAATGCATCGCCAGCGGCCGATGGCGTTCCGCCGCTGCTGGCGCTGGATGCGGAAGTTGAACTCGCTTCCCAGCAAGAAACGCGCCGCTTGCCACTTTCAGCTTTCATCCTGGGCAATCGGAAGACGGCTCTGCAGCCTGGCGAACTGGTCACCGGAATCCATGTGCCGCGCCCGGTCGACACAGAGCACTCTGTGTTTCTCAAGCTTGGAGCGCGGGCCTATCTGGTGATTTCAATCGTCTCCGTTGCGGCAAACATCACGGTCGATGATGCCGGAAACATCCGCCTGGCCCGCATTGCCGTCGGTTCCTGCTCCGCTGTACCGCAGCGCTTGGTTGCGTTGGAGGAGCGTCTGCACGGGTTGCCAATTCTGGAAGCCTCCGAGGCCGTCGATGCCACAATGCTCGACCTTCTCTCGCCAATCGACGATGTGCGCGCCTCGGCCAGCTATCGCCGCGAGGCTGCGTTGACGCTGGTTCGCCGGGCGCTGAACGGTACGGGTGCGCGCCGGGAGCTTGCCGCATGACCTTGCACCACAAGCCCGCGACCATCGCCCTTTCGCTGACCGTCAACAGCGTTGCCCACCGGCTGAACGTCGCGCCTTCCGCACGTCTCTCTGAAGTCCTGCGGGATCACCTCGGCCTCACGGGCACGAAGATCGGCTGCGATGCGGGAGATTGCGGAGCGTGCACGGTCAGCATCGATGGCCAGCAGGCCTGCGCCTGTCTGGTGCCGGTGGCGCAGGCGCAGGGCGGATTGATCACCACGGTTGAGGGCCTTGGCCAGTCGGAACTGGGGCAGCGACTGCGGGAAAGCTTCGCACATCACGGTGCAGCGCAGTGCGGCATTTGCACGCCGGGCATGCTCATGGCGGCCATGGACGTTTTGGCGACGGAACCGGGTCCCTCTCGCCAGCAGGTCATGGATGCGCTCGGCGGCGTGCTGTGCCGTTGTACGGGTTATGAGAAGATCGTCGACGCGGTGGTGGACGCCGGGCGTTTTCCCAGGTCGACGGCGTCCGGCAATCATCTTCTTCCTAAGGAGAATGGCTCGATCGGCCAACGTATCCCCAAGCTCGACGGTGCGTCCCGCATCGACGGTTCGGCGCTTTTCGGCGCTGATGCTGCTCCCGCCGGAGCGCTCTGGCTTCGCGCCATCCGCTCGCCGCATGCAAGGGCGCGTTTCACGCTGGGCGATGTGGACGCCTGGGCAAAGACAAGGCCCGGCATTGCCCGTGTCTTTTCAGCGCGCGAAGTGCCTGGTCACAATTCCTTCGGTGTCTATCCCGATCTCAAGGATCAGCCCGTGCTGGCTGAGGGGCATGTCCGCTATCGTGGTGAGGCGATCCTGACCGTGGTTGGCGAGCGAGCTGCGGTGGAGGGCATCCTTGTCGATGAACTCCCGATTACCTGGATCCCTGAGGATCCTGCCGTCGGTATTGCCGCAGGCCTCAGGGCCGATCCGCCACTTCATGCCTTCAAACCCGACAACGTGCTGACACGCGGCCTGGTCGAGCGCGGTGACGCCGATGCTGCCTGTGCATCTGCGGCCCACACGGCTGACGGATACTACGGCACGGGCTTCGTCGAGCACGCCTACATCGAGCCCGAGGCGGGCTACGCTATCCGCCGGGGCGACCGGATGGAGGTTTTTGCCTGCACGCAAGCCCCCATGATGGACCGCGACGAGGTGGCGCGTGTGCTCGGGCTGCCCGTTGCTGATGTTGTGATCCTCGCCTCTGCCTGTGGCGGGGGCTTTGGTGGCAAGCTCGATGTCTCGGTCCAGCCGCTCGTCGCGGTCGCAGCATGGCATCTGCCGGATACGCCCATCCGCTGCATCTACAGCCGTATCGAGAGCATGGCGTCTTCCACCAAGCGCCATCCAGCAGAGGTCTGGGCACGTGCCAGCTGTGACGCCAAGGGCCACCTCGTCAGCTTCGAGATGGACGCCGATTTCAATACGGGGGCCTATGCCTCGTGGGGGCCGACGGTCGCAAACCGCGTGCCCGTGCATGCCACTGGCCCCTACAAGGTGCCGCATGTTCGCAATCGCACGCGTGCGATTTACACGAATGAAACGCCTGCGGGAGCCTTTCGTGGCTTCGGCATTCCGCAGGCCGCCATCGCGCAGGAGTCGCTCTATGATACGCTGGCCGAGAAGGTCGGCATCGACCGGCTGGAGTTCCGTCTGATCAACGCGATCCGCGTGGGCGATTCCACGCCGTCCGGTCAGGTGCTGCAGGCCAGCGCAGGCCTAGCGGAATGTCTGGAAAGGCTGCGCCCTGGATGGAATGCGCTGCTTGCAGATGCCGACGCATTCAACGCGCGGAAAACACGCCAGCGCCGGGGCGTGGGCATCGCCTGCATGTGGTACGGCATCGGCAACACCTCCATGTCGAATCCCTCCACCATGAGGCTCACGCTGGATGTGGCCGGCAAAATCACGTTCTGGAACGGAGCGGTGGATATCGGGCAGGGCTCTACCACGGTGCTGGGGCAGATCGCGGCGGATGCGCTGGGCTGCCCCGTGGGTCTGCTCCTTTCCGTCATCGGCGATACGGACAGGACATTCGATGCGGGCAAGACCTCGGCGTCGCGCCAGACCTTCGTATCCGGCAAGGCAGCGGAACTGGCGGGCAAAGCGCTGCGGGCGGAGATTCTCCGTCTCACCAATGCCGGTTCGGAAGCGCGTATCCACTTCGGAGGCGCACTGCTTCGGATTGAGGACAATGGACGCGAGGTGACGCTCGACCTGGCGCAACTGCCAGAGCTGACTGACAGGCAGGTGCTCGAAGGCATCGGCACGTTCGACCCGCCGACGACACCGCTCGATGCCAAGGGGCAGGGTGCGCCCTATGCGACCTATGGTTTTGCAGCGCAGGTTGCGGCGCTGGACGTCGACCTGGATCTCGGTACCGTCAAGGTGAACAAGGTGATCGCGGCCCATGATGTCGGCCGCTCCATCAACCCCATGCTGGTGGAGGGCCAGATCCACGGCGGCATTGCCCAAGGGTTGGGTCTTGCGCTGATGGAAGAATTCATCCCCGGTCGTACCGAGAACCTGCATGATTATCTCATTCCCACTTTCGGTGACATGCCGGATATCGAGATCATTCTTGTCGAGGCGCATGAGCCGCTCGGGCCATCGGGTGCCAAGGGCATCGGAGAACCGGCGCTGATTCCGACAGCACCCGCGATTTTCTCCGCAATACGCCATGCCGTAGGCGTGATCCCGCGCAGGGCGCCGCTGCTGCCGCACCGGCTATGGGAATTGATGAGGCCTGACCCGATATGACAGTTCTCTCGGACCGCTCCGCCAAGTTCGGCGCCGCCGAGGGCGACGATGGCATCATCCGCTGTGATGCCTGCCCTGTGCTTTGTCGCATTCGCCCCGGTCGATCCGGGGCCTGCGCCCGCTATGCCAATCAGGAGGGCCTGCTGATCCGCACCGACCCGGTTGTGCTGCTGGAACGGGCGGTGGAGGAAGGCCGGAACCTGGTGCCCTTCAGTGAGGCCAGCGCGGACTGGGACGGCAACCTGCTGAATCCGTCCAGCGCCTTCGTTACCGGCATCGGGGCCGGGACCACCTATCCGGACTACAAACCCGCGCCTTTCATCGTCAGCCAGGAGCATGATGGCGTCGATACGGTCACGGTCGTGACCGAAGGAATCTTCAGTTATTGCGGCGTCAAGGTGAAGATCGATACTGACCGGCACCTTGGCCCAGAGACGGCGGCGATCCGCGTCGGTGGCGAGCAGGTCGGTCACGTCACGACCGCCGAGTATGGATCCCAGATGCTGTCGCTCGGCGGTGTGCGCCATCTCACCGGAGGTTCGAAGAAGGAGGGCAATGTCACCTGTGACACGCTCCTTAAGCTGTGCAATGGCGAGGCGGTTGAGCTGACCATCGACAACGGCCATGCCGTCGTTGTGCAAGCTGGGAAGGCTCCCATCGTCGATGGCCGGGAGGAACGCCGCATGCGTGTCGGCTGCGGCTCAGCAACGGTCGGCATTTTCGCCAAGCAATGGCTGGGTCATGTCGACGAGGTCATTGTTGTGGACGACCACATCACCGGTGTTCTGACGGAGCATCAGGCTGGCAGGGTGCTGGACATGCCGCCGACCGGTATTCGCGTGAAGGGACGCAAGTCCACGCCTGGACGTTACTTTCAGGTCGCCAATCCGGGCATGGGATGGGGTGGTACCGATATCACCGATCCGCTGTCGATCATCCAGAAGATCGATCCCGCGGTGGCCTGGCCTGGTATGCGGCTTCTGCTGACGTCCACCACGGGTGAGGATGCGCTGTGGTGTGTGCTGGACGACAATCTTGTACCACAGTCGGCTGCGATGCCGCAGGAGGTTCAGGCCGTCGTGGATCGCATCGGGGAGAATTGCGAACCGTCGGCCTGCACGGTGCTGTTCATGGCAGGTGCGGGCGGCAGCCTCAGGGCAGGGGTTACCGAAAACCCGGTTCTGCTGACTCGCTCCGTGCAGGACGGCACGACGAGGGTCACGCTTGGCGGGGCTCCGGCGATGCTCTGGCCCGGAGGCGGCATTACGGTGATGGTGGATGTGACGCGTCTGCCAAAAAACGCTTTCGGTTATGTGCCCACGCCCGCGCTTGTCGCTCCGATAGAATTCACCTTGCCGAGGGCGCTGTATGAGGCTTCCGGCGGCCACACTGGCGAGATCACACCGGTGGCTGATGTGATCCGGGCTTACGGCGCAGATGCCCGGGTGGAACGGGCCAACCCCGTCAACCCATGGCCTTTCAAGGTCGACGGGTGAATTGGGCCGCGCCACAGTTCGGCGCGCTGCCGGGGGGGAGACTGCATCTCCAGCACGGTCCCATCGATTTGATCATCAAGGCGGAAGGCCAACCCGCGTCAGTCACGCGCGCCTATGCCGCCGCGACCGGGCGATTTCAGACAATCCTCGGAGAACTTGCTGCTGAACTGAGCCTGCTGCGCCAACCGCTGGCAGGTGATACGCCACCGGACTCGTCGTCGCCCGTCGCCAGCCGCATGATCGCCGCCTGCTGGCCGTTCCGCGCTGTTTTCATTACACCCATGGCCGCTGTTGCCGGTGCTGTGGCGGACGAGATCAGTGCGGTGATGCTTGCCGCTGCGCCTGAGCTGCGCACGCTCTATGTCAACGACGGCGGTGATATTGCAGTGCATTTGGCGCATGGCGAAATACTCCGGATCGGCGTGGTCGCCGAGCTCGTGAAAGCCTCACTGAACGGCCTGATCAGCATCGAGGGCGGATCGGGCATTGGCGGAATTGCGACTTCTGGCTGGCGCGGGCGCTCATTCTCGCTGGGGATTGCCGACGCGGTGACGGTTGTGGCCGCCTCGGCAGCGCAGGCCGATGCGGCTGCAACTCTTGTTGCCAACGCGGTCAATGTCGATGACAGGACGATCCGGCGGGCAGCGGCGCGTTCCCTTGATCCTGATTCGGATCTTGGTGACATTCTGGTCACCACGCAGGTGGAGCCGTTGCCAGAGCACAAGGTTCTGGCCGCGCTGGCGGCGGGGTCCAATGAGGCTCAGCGGCTGCTTGGCACAGGGCTGATTCTTGCGGCAGCTCTCGTTTGTCAGGGGAACTGGCGCATCGTTCAGGGGCGGTCTGGACTCTTGTTCCCTATGGCTTAAACAAGTGGTCAAGAAACAACGCATCCGGGAGATGATCATGCTTTCACGCCGCAATACCCTTCAGCTCGGCCTTGCCGCCGGTGCAACCGCTGCATTGGGTCTGCCTGCTTCGGCGCAGTCCATTTCCGCCATCGAAATGTTCGTACCCGCAGCGCCTGGCGGTGGCTGGGACCAGACGGGACGTTCAATTGAATTGGCCATGCGCACCGATGGAATTGTGCAGAACTTCCAGTTCGAGCACGCGCCCGGTGCCGGTGGTGCTGTAGGTCTGCCGAAGTTCCTGGGTGCCAAGAAAGGCAAGGACAATGCCGTTATGGTGGGCGGCATGGTCATGGTCGGCTCGCTCATCGCCAACAAGTCACCTGTGAAGATGACAGACCTTACGCCGATTGCCCGTTTGACGGGCGAAGCGCTGGCGCTGGTTGTACCCGCCTCGTCGCCGTTCAAGAATCTCGGCGATCTGATGGCGGCATTCAAGGCTGATCCCGGCAAGGTGTCGATCGCCGGTGGCTCTGCGGGCGGTTCCGATCATATCCTGGCAGGCATGATGGCAAAGGCAGTGGGCGTTGAAGCCAAGAAGGCGGCCTATGTCGCCTTCGCGGGCGGCGGACCTGCCCAGGCTGCCATCCTCGGTGCGCAGGTCTCTGCGGGCATCTCCGGTTACGGCGAATTCTCCGAGCAGATCAAGGCGGGCAAGCTGCGCGCCATCGCGATTTCGTCGGACAAGCGGCTGCCGGGAATCGATGTGCCAACCTTCAAGGAACAGGGCACGGATGTCGAACTGTTCAACTGGCGCGGAGTCTTTGGCGCGCCCGGCATTACGGCGGCCCAGCGCGCAACGCTGATTGGCCTCTTCGACAGGATGGTGGCGGGCCCGACCTGGAAGGCCGAGTTGGAGAAGAAGGACTGGACGGGCGTCTATCTGTCCGGGGATGCCTATGGAGCCTTCCTGGCGGCGGAGATCGAGAGAATCACCGCAATCCTGAAGGATCTGGGGCTGTCGAGCTGAGGTGGTGTTTGCCTTCCCCCGTGGGGGAAGGTGTCATGCGGAGCATGACGGATGAGGGAGCATCTCTGCCCGTCATGGTTCTCTCTCATCCGGTCGGCATCTGCCGACCGCCTTCTCCCAGTGGAGAAGGACAAAAGGGGATATTGAATGTCCGGGGAACAAGCTGCCGCATCCGCACCGCGCGGACTTGCGAAAGGCGATCTTGGCATCGCCGTTGGCGTGGTCGTCGTGGGCCTGATTGCCGCATGGCAGACCACTGAAATTCCTCAGTCGGCTTATGCGGCGGTTGGGCCTCGCGCCTTCGCCTGGGCGACGTCAGCCATGCTCGTCGTCATGGGGCTGTTCCTCGTGAAGGATGCGGTGACTGGCGGCTGGTCGTATGAGACCGACGATTTCGGCGAGATCGACTGGCAGGGCGGGCTCTGGCTGCTGGGTGGCCTCGCGGTCAACGCCGCCCTGATCGATGTCATAGGATTTATTCTGTCCTCGACGCTGCTCTTCCTTTTCACAGCACGCGCTTTTGGCAGCACACAGCTTGTGAGGGATACGGTCATCGGCTTCCTGCTGGCCTTTGTGGCCTATGTCGGGTTCGACCGCGTGCTTGGCTACAAGATAGGCTCCGGCCTCATCGAGAGGCTGATATGAACACACTCTCCCATCTGATGAATGGCTTCGGCGTTGCGCTGCAGCCGATGAACCTGCTGTGGGCCTTTGTCGGTGTTACGGTCGGCACCGCCATCGGCGTGTTGCCGGGGCTTGGGCCGGCGCTCACCATCGCGCTGCTTTTGCCCCTTACTTACAAAGTCGATCCGACAGCAGCGCTCATCCTGTTCGCGGGCATCTACTACGGTGCGATGTATGGCGGATCGACCACGTCCATCCTGCTCAACACGCCGGGCGAAAGTGCGACGATCGTGACCTCGCTCGAGGGCAACAAGATGGCTAAGAAGGGCCGCGCGGGCGCAGCGCTCGCCACCGCCGCCATTGGTTCATTCGTCGCAGGAACAATCGGCACCATCGGCATCACCTTTTTGGCCGAGCCTGTGGTCAACCTGGCGCTGATGTTCGGCCCTGCGGATTATTTCGCCCTGATGGTCCTGTCGTTTGTCACGGTGTCGGCGGTGCTGGGCTCATCGGCGGTACGCGGCCTCACGGCGCTCGCCATCGGCATCTTTCTCGGCATGATCGGCATCGACAACCAGACCGGGCAGGCACGCTTCACCTTCGGTGTCACCGAGCTCTTCGATGGCATCAACGTCATCGTGGTGGCCGTCGGCCTCTTCGCGGTGGGCGAGACGCTGTACCTCGCGTTCCAGAAATCGTCCAAGAACCAGGATGACGAGGTGATCGAGGTCAAGGATTCGCTCTGGATGTCGAAGGAGGACTGGTCGCGATCCTGGAAGCCCTGGCTGCGTGGCTCCGCCATTGGCTTTCCCATCGGCGCAATGCCTGCGGGCGGCGCAGAAATCCCGACATTCCTCTCCTACTACACGGAGAAAAAGCTGACGAAATACCCGGAGGAATTCGGCCACGGTGCCATCGAGGGTGTTGCGGGTCCAGAGGCGGCAAACAACGCTTCGGCTGCCGGTGTTCTGGTGCCTATGCTGGCGTTGGGCCTGCCGACATCGGCCACTGCGGCAATCATGCTGTCGGCGTTCCAGAGCTACAACATCAACCCTGGCCCGCAACTTTTCGCCACCAAGCCGGAACTGGTCTGGGGCCTCATCGCGTCGCTCTACATCGGCAACGTCATGCTGCTGGTGCTGAACCTGCCGCTGGTCGGCCTGTGGGTGAAGATCCTGCGCATTCCCACGCCGCTGCTCTACGGCGGCATCCTCGTCTTCGCCACCATCGGCACCTATGGCATCAGCCGTTCCGTGGTGGACCTTCTGCTGCTCTATGCCATGGGCATCATGGGTTTCTTTATGCGCCGCTACGATTTTCCGACCGCGCCGGTGATCATCGGCATGATCCTGGGGCCGCTGGCGGAACAGAACTTCCGGCAGGCCATGACAATCAGCCAGGGCGACATGATGACGTTCCTGACCAAGCCGATATCGGCGAGCCTGCTGGCGCTGGCCGTTCTGGCGCTGTTTGGGCCGAAGCTGTGGGGGATGATGCGGAAGGGGTGAGGCGCCGCCGCTGGTTTCCCCTGCCGGGTTACGGTGGATTGCTGTGGATCAATCGGAGCACGGTGAGATCGAGCTATTGGGTTGGCGATCTTTGGAGATTTGCCATGTCTTTTCGCCCAATCCCGGCAGGTGTGATTTTTGCTGTGGCCTTGGTCTTTTCTCCGGCCGTAGCCGGACCGGTCGGGGACGCCGAGGCCCAGATCGGCGAGGCCTATGCCGACTATCGCGCCGCTTTGTTCCAGACGAACCAGAAGGATAGTGCGGCGACGCATGTGGCATTGACCGCGTTCCACACCAGGTGGGGTGCGCTTTCTGCCGCATGGAAGACATCACCGCCGCCCCAGTACGTCGACGATCCGAAGCTCACGGATACACTGGACATCGTGATTCGCATCACGAACGAAGCGAAGGCGGCTGCCGCGATGGGCGATCTACAAAAGTCGCACGACATCCTTGAGGCCATCAGAGGCGAAATCGGTGCGCTGCGTGGCAGGAACGGTTTGATCTCATTTTCGGACCGGATGAACGCCTACCACGAGGTCATGGAGCATGCTACGGACGGCGGCGAGATGACGACGACCTCGGCACTCGAACATGCCGGTGTTCTGGCCTATCTCGCAAAGGATCTGGGAGCCAACCGTCCGTCAGGAGTCGATGCCGCAGCCTTCGACGCTGCGTTCAAGGCTCTGGAAGCTTCGGTGAAAGCCTTTCAGGGCGCCGCACGGTCTGGGGACAAGGCAGCCACCGACTTGGCGCGCAAGGGGCTGAAGTCGCCATACTCGCGCATGTTCCTGCGGTTTGGGTGAATCTTGCCCTCTGCAGGTGCTGTTAAGCCGCATGCGCCCTCAGCCTGCTTCCCCTCAACACCCCCGACGCCTCCAGGCTCGGATAGGCCACCGCGGTAACATGCGCGTTGATCCTCTTGAGATCCCGCAGAATATCCAGATGCAGGGCGCTCGTATCGATGGAAGCCAGCGTGCCGTCACGTAGCCGCTGCAGATGGTTTTCCATGGCCTCGCGCTCAGCCGCGCGGATGCTGTCTTTTTCTGCAACCATCTCCCGCGCCATGCTCATGTCGCCCGTCATGAACACAGTCATGGCAAGGCGCATCTGCTCGACCACGCGGGTGTGGAGCGAGCGGATTTCGCTCCAGCCCGCCGGTGAGAAGTCCACTTTCAGGCGCTGCTTCTTGGCGGCCAGCTCCAGCAGGCTCTTGTCGATGATGTCGCCGACATGCTCGAGGTTGGTGGTGAACAGGATGAGATCGAAAGCCTTGCGGCTGTCCGCCTCCGACAGCGGCTGACGGGTCAGGCGGGTGAGATAGAGCTTTACCTCCTCCTGTCGCCTGTCCACCTCGTTGTCGAGAGCCTTGATATCCTGCCGCCGCTGCTCGTCACTGCTTTCAAAGGCCAGAAGCGTCTCGCGCAGCATGATCTCGACGTGATCGGCCATCTTCATGACCTCGCGCTGGGCCGCGGCGAGCGCCACCTGCGGGCGATCCAGCAGCCTGTCATCCAGATGGGCAACCTGGTGATGGTCTGTCCCCTTGGCATCAGGCAGAAGCCTCTCCAGCCACGTCGCGGCCAGTCCCGTCAGCGGCAGGAAGAGGATGGCCACACCTATGTTGAAAAGCGTGTGCGCATTGGCGATCTGGCGTGCGGGATCGGCTGCCAGCTGGACGGAGGCCGCCACAATATGCGGGAGAAAGATCAGGGCCAGCACTGCGCCGACGGTGCGGAACAGGAGATTTCCGATCAGGATCCGGCGCGACGGCAGCGGGCCGTTGAGCGAGAGTCCAAGAGGGATCAGCGCAGAGCCGATGTTGCAGCCCAGCACAAGCGCCAGAGCGGGTGCCAGCGCAATGGCATCGGTCGCAGCCAGAGACATGATCAGGAGGATCGCAGCGACACTGGAATGCATGATCCACGCGATCAGCGCACCCAGAATGACCGCCATGATCGGATCACTGCCAAGGCGTTGCATCAGCATCGACAGCAGGACGCTTTGCTTCAGCGGCTCGGCCGCCGCTTTTGCCATGCCCAGCGCCAGCACCATCAGGCCCAGCCCGATGATGATGCGGCCCAACTGCTTGGGGACGGGTTTGTCCGTCATCATGAACAGCGAAACGCCCAGAATCAGCAAGGCTGGGACCAGAGCCTGCAGGTTGAACGCCAGAGCCTGCACCACGATGGTAGAACCGATGTCGGCGCCCAGCATGACGGCCAGCGCGGGAGCCAGCGTGATCAGACTCCGCTCGGCGAACCCGGCGACGATCAGACCCGTCGCCGCAGAACTCTGGACGGCCGTCGCAACACCGATCCCAGCAAGGCAGGCAGAAAACCGGTTGGACGTGGCGGTCGAAATGGTGTGGCGAAAACGCTCGCCAAAGGCGCGTAACACGCCGGTCTTCACCATGCGGATGGACCAGATGAGCAGCGCAATGGCTCCCATCAGACTGAGAAGAAATGTGTGACCTTCCAATGCTGTGCATCCTTCGTGATGGCAGCAGAATCCAAAGCACTGGCGAAGTCAAACAATTTCGCCGGCTCATTGAAAGGGGATGATGAAAAACGGTCTTATTGATTTGAAATAGATAGATATTATCTGTTCACAGCCTTGAGCCACGCCGCGACTTCTCGTCTTTCTTCGATGGTCATACCCGTCAGATTGTTGGGTGGCATCGCGTGGGTCAGCACGGAATGCATGCGGATAGCACTGGCCTGCAGCGCGATAGCCGCAGGTGTATCCAGCATCACGTTCTTCGGCGCGATCTGGATGCCCGGCCACGCTGGCTCCGGCGCATGGCACATGGAGCAGCGGCCATTGATGATGTTGGTCACGGGGGCGGGTGGCAGCGAAAGGCCTGCAAGCGCCACGCGCTTGTCATCCAGCACATTCATGCCCAGCCGCTCGCGTCCGCCGGGAGAAGAGGCCATCGCCACCCAGAACGCCAGCCACATGCAGCCCGCCGCCACAAACCATGTCCACCATGGCGACCTGGCATGGTCGCCGTGGCGCACATTGTAGAAATGGCGGATGATCGCGCCCGCGATGATCACGAGCGTGACGATGACCGGAATGACAGCATTGTTGGCATAGGTCACGGGGTAGTGGTTGGCGAGCATCAGGAACACCACCGGCAAGGTGATGTAGTTGTTGTGCGTGGACCGCTGCTTGCCGATCTTGCCGTATTTCGCATCTGGCGTCCGGCCCGCGACCAGATCGGCGACGACGATGGTCTGGTTGGGAATGATCACGAGAAACACGTTCGCTGTCATGATGGTGGCCATCAACGCGCCGGTATGGATCAGCGCACCACGGCCGGAGAAGGTCTGCGAGAAAATCCAGGACATCAGGATGACGAAGCCAAAACCCGCCATGGCCAGCAGATTGTCATTCTTGCCCAGAGGGGATTTGCAGAGCAGGTCATAGACAACCCAGCCACCTGCCAGTCCGCCAATGCCGATCAGCGAGGCCTGCCACGTCGACAGCACCATGATCGCAGGATCGATCAGATAGAGAGTGGCCTGCGCGTAATAGACCCAGACCAGCAGGAAAAAACCTGAAATCCATGTCCAGTAGCTTTGCCATTTGTGCCAGGTCAGTTCGGCGGGCATGCTGGCCGGTGCCACGAACCACTTCTTCATCTCGTAGAAGCCGCCGCCATGCACCTGCCAGGCGTGCTTGCCCTTGGCGGGTGGCATGTCCGGCGTGGCACGCAGGCTGGCATCCAGGTGCATGAAGAAGAACGACGAGCCGATCCAGGCGATACCCGTGATCACATGCAGCCAGCGCAGCAGCAGGCTGCCCCATTCCATCAGATAGGCATCAAGGCCGGGTGTCATTCTTTTAAACTCGGGAGCAATTGTTGTTCCCGCGTTTTGCCCCTATCGAGAGGCGAAAGGCAAGCAGCCGCTGTGCTGTCCTGCAGCAGAAGGTAAGATAACGACCATGACAGCCAGTGCATCTCCCCTTTCCGGCGAAACCATCGTGGGACGTCTCAGGGCCTTGGCGCGGCATACGGATGTGCCGGGCGAGATGACGCGGCTGAGCCTTTCTCCGGCGCATAGCAAGGCGGCCGACGAGGTGCTGGGCCTGTTCCGTGCAGCAGGCATGACGGCCGAGATCGATCCTCTTGGCTCCGTTGCCGGGCGTTACGCCAGCGATCGCAACGACGCAAAGACGCTGATCATCGGGTCGCATATCGATACAGTGCCCAATGGCGGCATCTACGATGGTCCGCTGGGCGTGATGGCGGGCCTGGCCGTGGTCGAGGAACTGACCCGGCAGGGAAAGCGCCTGCCGTTCAATATCGAAGTGCTGGCCTTCTCGGATGAAGAGGGCGTGCGGTTTCCCTCACCTTTCAGCTCCTCGCGCGCGGTGGCCGGAACCTTTGATGAAAAGCTTCTGGCGGAGAAGGACAAGGACGGCATCACGCGCTCCGAAGCACTCAAGGCCTTTGGGTGTGATCCAGGCCGGTGGCGCGAGGCGGGGCGTGATCCCAAGTCCCTTCTGGGGTATGTCGAACTCCATATCGAGCAGGGCCCTGTCCTTGAAGCCAACAACGAGGTGCTCGGCGTGGTTTCCGCGATCGTGGGCCTGTCACGCGGCAAGATGACGGTCACCGGCAAGGCAGGCCATGCCGGCACGACACCGATGGACCTGCGCAAGGATGCGCTGACCTGTGCCGCTGAAATCGTGCTTGCGATCGAGAAGCTGGGCCGCGAGACGGAGGATCTGGTGGCGACCGTCGGCAACCTCACGGTTTCGCCAGGTGCAGGCAATGTCATCCCCGGCACGGTCAGCTTTGTGTATGATATCCGCAGCCCGAAAGATCCGGTGCGTGTCAGGGCACTGGCGCAGGTCATGGGCCGCGCCCGCGAGATCGCGGAGGAGCGCAGCGTCGCCATCGAGATCGAGATGACAAGCGCCACGCCCGCTGCCGCCTCCGATCCGGCGCTGGTACAGGCTCTGACAACCGCTGTGGCAAAGCAGGGTGCCGCACCGCGCCAGTTGGTCTCAGGCGCGGGCCACGACGCCATGGTCTTCCGCAATGTCTGCCCGCAGGCCATGCTGTTCGTG
>JANMFA010000203.1:0-4077 GCA_031377545.1 Hyphomicrobiales bacterium
CGCATGTGACCGAGCAGGTGAGCGCGGGTGACGTAGCCCCACGTCACGCCTGCCGGTCGATGGTTCATCAGTAGGGTCACGGTCTGCATGTCGATGCCGGCCTCCAGCGCCCATGTCCGATAGGTGTGACGCATCTGATGGGGTGCGTGGGGGAACTCGTCCGTGCGCCGCATCTCCTCAATGTGGCCCGACTCGCTGGTGAGCGACGGAAAGACGAAGGGGCTCTCCATCGAAACCGTCTCCTGTTTCACCATCTCAAGCACCTGCAAGAGCCGCCTTGGCAGCGGAAGGCGAAAAGCACGGTCGGCGCCACCCTTGGGCGACGGCACGGTGAGCACGCCGTCTCCGTCGAGATGTTCCCACCGCATCGAACGCGCATCGTGCGAGCGAAGGCCTGTCAGCAGCATCACCATCCAGCATGGCGCTCTGACCCTGTCTTCCATGGCATCAAGACGGCGCCACGCTTCAGTGAGACCGGCTGCATCCAGCGCCCACTTGCGCGGCGCTTCCTTGTTCATCCGCACGGCGCGGCTGACGGGGTTCGGCGGCAGGTCCTGGGTGCGAGCGGCGTCGTTGTAGACGACCTTTAGCGCACGCATCGCGCCATTCGCCGCGTAGGAGCCGTTCTTCTTGGTGATCTTCTCATGCAGCGAGCGGACCGTCTCGCGGTCGAGCTTGTCGAGGGGAACATCCAGGATAGGCTTCAGCACCCGCGAAACCTTTGCCTCGTACCAGCCCAAAGTGCTGGGCTGGAGCTCGGGACCGCGCGTCGCCTTGTATCGCTCCCACGCGATGCGAAGGCTCGGCACGGATCGCTTCGGTGCCCTTGGGTCTTCGCCGCGCCGCAGCGCCAGCTTCAACTCCGACGCTTTGTCGCGGGCGGTCTTGAGGCTCACTTCGTCGGTGCGCCCCACGATGATCGAGACGTAGCGATCGCTGCCGTCGTTGATCCTGCCCACCAGCTTGAAGCTGGATGACTTGCTGCCCACGACGATGCGCAGGCCGGACAGGTCGGCATCGTAGATCTGAGCGCCTTTTGGATGATCCTCGGCCAGCCGGTTGACAGCGGCCTGTGTTAGCTTGGTAGACATGGTTCACGGTCCTTTCTTCTGGTCCGGACCCGGTGTCAGGCCTGGCGCGAGGCCAGGTCCGACACAATCCGACACGAAGACGATGCCGCGAAACACAGGGGAAGTACGCCATTACATGACCCGACATACCCCCATATGTCATTGATTCATTGACTTAAAATCCCTCGGTGGCAACACTATGCGGGTTCGACCCCCGCTGTCCGCACCACGACCTGATCGAAATGCAAGTTTGCACTTGACCTGCTGCGCAATGTTATATTGTTACATACAACGTTATAACATTTTATCAGGTGTCTTATGATGTCGCTTCTCCGGCTCGCAGCGCTGGCTGCACTTATCGCATCCACCAACGCATCGGCACAAACCAGCACCCCCCCGGATCCAGGTCCATCCGAAACGACACCATCGGCGGCGGGTCCACTGACTGTTGTGGTGCGGGCTGGTAGGCGCAGTGATGGCCTTACTGTTGTTGATCGTTCCTTTTCCACCGTGACCTTTGTTCCCGCAGCGGAGTTGCTGCGCAACGGTGGAAAGACACTGGGCGATCAGCTTTCCGGTATGCCCGGCATTACCAATTCCGGTTTTGCGCCGGGCGCTGCTGTGCGTCCGGTTATCCGTGGATTGGATAATTTCAGGGTTCGCATTCAGGAAAACGGCGTCGGATCACAGGATGTCTCTGATTTGGGAGAGGACCACGGTGTTCCCATTGATCCTCTGGCGGCGCAGCGCGTCGAGGTTGTTCGTGGGCCTGCAACACTTCGATATGGTTCAACGGCCATCGGAGGCGTTGTCAGTGTTGATAACAACCGCATCCCGAGCTTCCTTATCGCCGAAGGCTTTGCCTCCGAAACCAGGACGTCGTTTTCATCTGTGGATCGTGGACGGGAGGTCTCAACTCTCCTCGATGCCCGGGCCGGACGATTTGTCGTCCACGGCGATATCTACACACGCCGCTCTGAAGACTACCGCATCCCCCGCTCGCAAATCACAAGTGGCAAGCAGCCCAACAGTTTTGTCCAATCCGATGGTCAATCCATCGGGGGTTCGTACTTTCTACCCAATCACGGCGGCTTTATCGGTCTTTCGTTTTCGCATTTCACCAGCCTGTACGGCATTCCCGGCGCCGGTTCGGTCGCATCCAAAACGCGCATCGACATGGAACAGTTAAAGCTTTCCGGCAAAGGCGAGTTCAATGTCGGCGGCGGCTTCATCGACACTATCCGCTATTGGGCCGGAGGTTCGGTCTACAAGCACAAGGAAGAAGGCTTGAACGTTGTTGGCCTGTTTGAAACGGGAGCGACATTCAAGAATCGCGAACTGGAAGCGCGGATCGAGGCGAAACTGACGCCTGTCGAAACGGCCATCGGGAGGTTGAGCACGGCAATTGGTGTCCAGACCGGCAGGCAACAGATCGGCACATCTGGCGAAGCCGGAGGGTTACTCCAGCCCACCAATACGCAAACTGTTGCGGCCTATGTGTTCAATGAACTGCAAGTTTTGCCGCAAACCCGTATTCAGGCAGCAGGGCGCATTGAGTACGCCCGCGTCAAGGGCAACGGAGCCAACTTCCCGGCAGATTTCCTTGGTGCGTCCGGGGCGGAGATCGATGATCCGCGCACGCGGCGCTTCGTACCGCTGAGCGCAAGCCTGGGTATCCTGCAGGATTTGCCTTTCGGCTTCGTGGGCAGCCTTACCGGACAATATGTCGAACGCGCGCCACGTGCGTCTGAACTGTATTCGCGAGGCGCACATGATGCGCCAGGGACGTTCGAGATCGGCGATCCGTCGTTGCACAAGGAGACGGCGAGAACCATCGAGATCGGGCTTCGACGCGCTGCTGGCCCGTTGCGGTTCGATGCGGCGCTCTACGCAACCCAGTACAGCGGCTTCATTTACCGGCGCACGACCGGTATCCGTTGCGATGATGATTTTGCCAGTTGCGGAGCCGGTACCGAACTTGCTCAGGTCGTCTACAGCCAGCGAAGGGCGATGTTCATTGGCGGCGAGATCAAGACCCAGTACGATGCGATTGATACGGGCTCGAGTGTGTTTGGTGTCGAGGCGCAGTATGATTTTGTCCGAGCGAAATTCACGGGTGGCGAGAATGTGCCTCGCATTCCGCCGCAACGTGTCGGCGGCGGTCTTTACTGGCGCGGCGGAGACAACTGGTCAGCCAAAGTCACGCTGCTGCATGCCTTCGCCCAGAAGGACATTGCACCCGAGGAAACCAGTACGAAGGGTTACAATCTGCTCAACGCGGAACTGAGCTATCGAACACGGTTCAATGCTGGCCCGATGGGTCCAGTTGAGATTACCGCTGGCGTGGCCGGGACCAATCTCCTGAACGAAACCATCCGCAATCATGTCTCCTTCCGCAAGGACGAGGTGGTCCAGCCGGGGCGGGGCGTGCGCGGTTTCATGAGCGTGAAGTTTTGATGGGATGCCCCCGTTAACCATCGTTAACGCCACCTTTCACAAAAGTTAGGAAATCCCCGGCATTCCGGGTTATAAGCGCCTCCTCCTCAGTCTGAGGCAAAAAGACAAAGGGGCCACAATGGCGCGGCGGTATTTTGGCACGGATGGTATCCGGGGCAGGGCGAATGGTCTGATCACGCCGGAGCTTGGGCTCAAGGTGGGGCAGGCAACCGGCATCGTGTTCCAGCGCGGTGATCACCGGCACCGGGTCGTCATCGGCAAGGACACGCGGTTGTCCGGCTACATGATCGAAACGGCGCTCACGGCCGGGTTCCTGTCGGTCGGCATGGATGTGCTGGTGCTTGGTCCAATGCCCACGCCCGCCATCGCGATGCTGACGCGCTCGATGCGCGCGGATCTCGGCGTGATGATCTCGGCCTCGCACAATCTGTTCGACGACAACGGCATCAAGCTGTTCGGCCCGGCCGGATTTAAGCTGTCCGACGATGTCGAGAAGCAGATCGAACAATTGATGGACGACGATCTCGACAAGCGTCTGGCAGAAAGCGCC
>JANMFA010000020.1:0-4092 GCA_031377545.1 Hyphomicrobiales bacterium
TTCAGGCCCTGCCGGACGAAAGCGCGGTTGAGACCTGTCAATGGCACGACATCCGCAACGGTGCCCAGAGCGACGATATCGAGCATCGCCATCAGATCGGGCGGATTGCGGCCAGCCAGGAGGCCCCTGGTGCGCAAGTGCCGGTTCAGCGCCACCAGCGTCATGAACACCACGCCGCAAGCCGCAAGCTTGCCAAGCCCTGAGAGATCATCCTGCCGGTTGGGGTTCACGATGGCGATGGCATCGGGCAGGGTATCACCAGCGAGATGATGGTCCAGCACCACGGTATCCAGCCCGATACGCCGAGCCTCCGCCAGCGGCTCGTGGCTGGCGATGCCGCAATCCACCGTCACCAGCAGTTTCGCGCCATCAGCGTGCAGCATGCGGATGGCTTCGCTGTTGGGGCCATAGCCCTCGGTGATGCGATCCGGGATGTGGATTCGCGTCTTCACATCAAAGGCGTTGAGATAGAGCGACAGAAGCGCGGCAGAGGTCGCGCCGTCCACGTCATAGTCACCAAAGATCGCGACCACTTCGCCCTGCTCGATGCTCTGTGCCAGTCGCGCGACCGCACCGTCCATGTCGCGCATGACGGACGGATCCGGCATCAGGTCACGCAGCGTGGGTTCCAGAAACAGCGGTACATCACCGGCCATGATGCCACGTCCCGCAATCACCCGTGCGAGACTGTCACGCAGGCCATGGAGCTGGCTGATGGCCAACGCCTCGCGCTGGGCTGCAGCGTCAAGACGGTCAACCCAGCGGCGACCGGTGAGGGATTGGGAAACGTTCAGAAAAAGCGCGCCAGCCACAGGCGGGTCCCCAGACCCGGCATCAATCCATCGCGAACTTCTTCAACTCCCGATGCTCGCCCTGGATACGGCGCACCGTGCCCGTCAGCGAGCGGTAGATGATTGTCTCGGTTTCGACGATATCGCCGCGGAACCGCACGCCCTTGAGCAACGACCCGTCCGTGACGCCCGTCGCGGCCACGACCGTATCGCCCGATGCCAGTTCCGAAAGGTCATACTTTTTCTGTGGATCCTTGACGCCCATCTTGGCGGCACGGGTCACCTTTTCCGGGGTGTCGAGGATCAGGCGACCCTGCATCTCGCCACCAACGCACCGCAAGGCACCAGCTGCAAGCACACCTTCCGGCGCGCCGCCGATGCCGAGATAGATGTCGACGCCCGTCAACTCAGGCTGCGTCGTCTGGATCACGCCAACCACATCGCCGTCGGTAATGAGGCGGATGGCACAGCCGATCTTGCGCAACTCCGCGATCAGTCCGGAATGGCGCTCACGGTCCATCACAAGCGCGGTGATCTCGCCCGGCTTGACGCCTTTGGCCTTGGCGAGCGCGTGGATGTTGTCGGTCGCGGACGCATCCAGATCGACCACGCCCTTGCTGTAGCCGGGACCGATGGCAATCTTGTTCATGTAAACGTCGGGCGCATAGAGCAGCGTTCCGGCCTGCGCCATCGCCATCACGGCGATCGAGCCCGGCATGTCCTTGGCGCACAACGTCGTGCCTTCCAGCGGATCGACCGCGATATCGACCTTTGGCCCCTTCTTGGTGCCGACCTTTTCGCCGATGAACAGCATGGGCGCTTCATCGCGCTCGCCCTCGCCGATCACCACTTCACCGTCGATCGGCAGGCGGTTCAGTTCGCGCCGCATGGCGTCCACTGCAGCCTGGTCAGCGGCCTTTTCATTGCCGTGGCCGCGCCAACGCGCCGAGGCGACAGCCGCGCGCTCGGTCACACGCACCAGCTCCATGGTGAGATTGCGTTCGATAATCTGGTTTTCGGAAACGACGAGATCGACCATGGATACCTCAGCAAGGGCCTGAAAGCCCGCAAGAATCTAAATTCTGCGCGCTTGTAGCAGGCGCGCGATGAAGCGTCACGCCCGCTCGATGCGGATGACCTGCGGCGGGCCATCGAGCACGCCCTTCTCGGCAATGGAGGCAACCGCGGCGCGGATCAGATGTTCGGTCGTGGCATGGGTGATCAGGATCACCGGCACGGTGGACTGTCTGGGCGAGCCCTTCTGGATGATCGATTCGAGGCTGATGCCATGCTCCGCCATCGTGCCTGCGATGGCCGCAAACACGCCGCGCTTGTCCAGCGCCGTCAGGCGCACATAGTAGCCACCTTCATGGCGTTGCATCGGCGCCTTGACGAGCTTCTCCAGCTGATGCGCTGCCCGGCCAAACACAGGTATCGTTTCGCCCCGCGCAAGATCGGCCACATCGGCCAGAACGGCGGACGCCGTTGCGCCGCCACCCGCACCAGGGCCGACGAATGTCAATTCCCCAACGAGATCGCCCTGAATGCTGACAGCGTTCAACACACCCATGACCTGCGCAAGCTGGGCGGACTTCGGCACCATCGTGGGGTGAACGCGCTGTTCGATCCCGGCCGCCGTGCGCTCCGCCACGCCCAGAAGCTTGATGCGGAAGCCCAGTTCATCCGCCATCTTCAGGTCAAGCGATGCCACATTCGAGATACCCTCGACATAGATCGAATCGGCATCCACCTCCGTTCCAAATGCCAAAGATGTGAGCAGTGCCAGCTTGTGCGCCGTGTCGTAGCCCTCGACATCAAACGTGGGATCGGCTTCGGCATATCCCAGGTCCTGCGCGGCCTTCAGGCAATCCGCGAACGAGAGGCCCTCGGCCTCCATCCGCGTCAGGATGTAATTGCATGTGCCGTTCATGATGCCGGAGACGCGCCGGATGTCATTGCCGGCCATTGCCTCGCGCAGTGCCTTGATCACTGGAATCCCGCCAGCGGCAGCCGCTTCGAACTTGAGGGAAGCCCCCTTCCCTTCGGCCAATTTCGCAAGAGCCGGACCATGCGCGGCAAGCAATGCCTTGTTCGCGGTGATGACATGCAATCCCCTGCCAAGCGCTGCCTCGACAGCCGCCTTTGCGGGGCCATCCGAACCGCCGATCAGTTCAACAAAAACATCTGCCTTGGCTTCGCCTGCCATGACAACAGGGTCATCGAACCACTGCATGCCGGACGCATCAAAACCGCGATCCCTGCCCTTGGTCCGCGCGGAGACAGCGACGATCTCGACCTTGCGTCCGGTACGCGCCGTGAAGGCATTGCCATTTTGCGTCAATGAACGCGCAACAGTTGCGCCAACAGTTCCAAGACCAGCAACGACAAGACGAAGGGGAGATGCGTTTTTCATGGGTAGCCGGGTGCCATGACGACCATAGGTGAGTCAACGAAGACCAGCTCTGTGATGAAGCCCTGTCTTGGGTTCTCAGCCATCCAATCCGTTTGTCATTCCCAGCCGAAGCCTGGCGGGCATAACATCACGTCCCTCAGAATCCGCGCCACATCGTCCAGATGCGCAGCCAGTTCTGAACGTCGATCACTGTCTTGAACGGATTGTAATCCTTGCGGTCCATCGGCGCGAGATAGCGGTCGATCAGCGCGAGTGGCAGGAATGCCGCCTTGATTTCGGGGCGCATGGCGCTCTTCAGCGCCCGTACTTTCGCCAGATGATCGCGCGCCCTGCCCCGCATCTCGGCCAGCGCAGCCCGCAGTTTCGGGCTGTCAGTTCCGGAAACAATATCTTCCCGGTCAATGCCGACAGCATCCATCACGGATTTCGGCAAATAAACTTGGCCGCGCCGGGAATGCCACGGAAATGCGCGCAGCATGCCCGCCATAGCATAGGCCACGCCCGCATGCCCCGCAGCCTCGGCAGAGCCCGGCTCCTCGCCTTTCGTCAGGATGATGCAGGCCATGCGAAACAGCGCGGAGGATGTCTCGCCGCAATAGCCTTCCAGCGCGTTCCAGTCGGCCATCGGATCATCGTAGAGATCGAAGGCCCGCGCATCGACCAGATCGAGGAAGGGCTGCAACGGCAGTTTGTTGCTCGTGATCGTATCGTGGATGGCGACAGCGACCGGATGGCCGCTCGCTTCTTCGGCGCGCTCGCCGTTCAGGATATCGCGCCACCATTGCAGGCGGATTTCGCCCGGTATCGGCTCCTTTGCGGCGGCGCGCACACCGGCGATTTCCAGTGAGAAAGCCTGCAAGGCATTGAGATGTTGCCGTCGTTCCGCAG